>JANQFA010000174.1 GCA_028278065.1 Myxococcota bacterium | reverse complement strand
TGGCGGTAGAGCCGTCTGGCATCGAGCTCGCGCTCCAGCTCCATGACCCCGCGCGGAACCTCGACATGGGCCCACTCGCCGGGGGGTGAGTCGGCCAGTATCTGGCCGTCCACCAGCGCGAAGATGCGGGCCAGGTGACGGATCTCGTCCGGTGCCTGCAGCGGCGGCGTGACGAGCCCGAAGAAGAGGCCGAAGACGGCTGCCAGCGCAGCGAACGCGGGCGCAGCCGGCGGACCCTGAGACCCGCTCGGCCGCGTGTCAGGGTGTGTCGGGGTCACCGGCCGACGCGGGTCCCGAGATGTCGTCGAGGCGACGCCGCAGCAGCGCCACCTCCTGTGCCAGGTCGCGGATCTGGACGCCCGCCTGCGAGAGCCGGACGGCGTAGTTCAGACAGATCGCGATCAGGAAGAACTCGCCGAGGAAGAAGAGCGTGGAGCTGATCGTCCAGGCGCCGAGCGCTCGCGCGATGCCGCGCAGGACGTCCAGGTTGATTCCCACGATCAGCACGGCGAACGCAACGCCCATCCAGATCGGGGTGTACTCGGCGCGCAGTGTGTTGCGGCGCACCAGGCTCAGGACGACCACGGCCAGGGTGGCCGAGAGCACGAAGGCGAGAATCTGGACGGTCGTCGACTCGGGCGCCTGCAGGAAGAGCTCGCGCATCTCCGCGAGCTGCGCTTCTCGGTCCATGTTTCCCCCTCAGGGTCGCGATGCCGCCCACAGGGAGAGCAGCATCTTGTAGACGTAGTAGAAGGCGCGCGTGCCGCCGTGAAGCGTGGAGGCGCGCGGACTGGCGTGCATGCGCACGGCGCACTCGCGGATGCGCAGGCCGTTCCGGAAGGCCAGCACCAGGACGTCCACGTCGGGATAGTCGTGGGGAAAGAAGTCGCCCGCGTAGAGATCGAGGGTGCGCCGATTCAGCGCCTGGAACCCGGAGGTGGGGTCGGTGACGTCGATCCCGAGCCAGCGGCCCAGGGTCGCGAAGACCCGGCGGCCGAGATCGCGGGACGCGTCCATCTGGTAGCCGCCGGGCTCGAGGAATCGGGATCCGATCACGAGGTCCGCCTCGCCGGATTCGATCGGCGCGAGGATCGTGGCGATCTCGTCGGGGTCGTGCTGCCCGTCGGCGTCCATCTGGACGATGACGTCGACATCCGACTCGAGTGCGTACTTGTATCCGGTCTGGAGCGCCGCGCCGTACCCCATGTTGAAGGGGTGATGGAGGACGCGCGCGCCGGCCTCCGCCGCCGCACGACCGGTGTGGTCGCGCGAGCCGTCATTCACCACCACGATCTCCGCCTCCGGCCGCACCGCGCGGATGCGCCCGACGACGCCCGGGAGGGTGTCTTCCTCGTTGTAGGCCGGAACCAGGACGATCACGATCCCGGGGCCCGAAAGGCGACGGTCAGGTAGCGGTTGGTGAAGCCCCAGCGGAGGGTCGCCAGCGCCCGCTTGAGCGCGGCGCCGGGATGGGTGAGGAACCAGCGCAGCAGATGCGGGCGCAGCTCCTCGACGCGCTGCTCCTGGCGGCGCAGGACGCGGAAGACGCGGTAGGGCTGCACCTGGGCGAAGGCCGCCTCCTCGGTGAGGCCGTGGCGCGTGAACATGGCGCGGAACGACACCGCGCTGAAATCGTGCAGATGGTGCGGGTTGACGTCCGCCGAGGGCGTCGTGGGGACCGACGCCACCAGCACGGCTCCCGGCCGGAGGAGCGAGACCAGGTTGTCGACCAGGGCCTGCGGGTCGGGCACATGCTCGATGGTCTCGAGCGAGACGATCGTGTCGAAGCCGTCGGGATCCCGGAAGCGGATGCCGTCCCCCTCTCGGTACTCGACACCGGGACGTGCGTAGCGCCGGCGGGCGTAGGCAATCGCCGCTGCGGCCAGGTCGACGCCCAGCGCGGACTCGACAGCGTCCGCCTCGTCGGCGACGAGTCGCGTCCCGTAGCCGACACCGCAGGCCAGATCGAGGAGACGGCCCGCTCGAGCGTGCTGGGCGGCGAAGCGGTAGCGCTCGAGGTGGAGCCGCAGGGTTTCGTCGCCGGTGGCGTCGCCCTGCGCGACCTCGTCCGGAACGAGCCGCTCGAGGCTGCCCGTATCGATGGACATCGGGCTCAGGCTATCACCGCGCCGCGGACGGGTCGAACGGGCGGATCACGGAACGGCGGTTGCGGCCGGCGGCGTGCCCTCGTCCGGGAATGCGTTCGGCTCGATGCGCTCGCGGGGCTGGTCGTTGGCGTCGAGGATGATCCGGTCGCGGGGCTCGAAGTCGGCGGGCCGCGCCGGGAAGCTGGAGCGGTCCTCCACCTGACCGGGGCGCATGGCGACCGGGCGCAGGTGTGTCGGCTGCGGGACCGCCGCTGCCACGCCATCGGCGGAGACCCGGCCGCAGGCTCTACCGCTCAGTCGCAGGGCCTCGGACTCCGGACTTGCGCCGCGGCCGCGTACGTCGATCTCTCCTCGCACGGCGCACACCCAGGTGTTGCCGTCCGCGAACCAGGTGAGCCACTCCGTACCGCGCGCGATCACGGTGGCATTGGGCGTCTGCAGCTCGAGACGTGCGAGCCGTCCGAAGCCCTCGGCGACCCGCGTGCGCAGCTGGCCGCGCAGCAGGTCGATCCGTGTGGGTGCTTCCGCGGTAGCGAAGCGATGGAGCACGACGCGGCTCTCCGCGTCGACCGCGAGGATGGTGTCGTCGCGGAGCAGGATCTTGAGCCAGCCGTGGGCGTGCGTCTCGATCACGTCTCCGGTCGAGATCTCGCGATCGATGGTGGCCATGACGAACGGATGCTCGGCCTGCCCCAGCTGGGCGCGGCCCCGCAGCGCGGCCACGAAGCCGATCGGCTCGGCCAGGGCCGATGCCGCCACCAGCCAGCTCCCGGCCAGCACGCACGCGATGCGGATTCCCCTCATGGCCTCCCCTCGAACCTCCCGCGGTCGCAGCCGCGTTGCCCTTATCGGGCGGTCAGTTGGCGCCCTTGACCGCCGCCGCCACCCCCGCGCGCCGGCCGAAGAAGGTGCCGTCGCCGAGGGACAGCCCGCTCGAGTAGCCGCCGACGGCCAGCCCCGAGGTGGTCCGTCCGGCGGCGAAGAGCCCCGGGATGACCTTTCCCGCCGTATCCAGGACGCGGCCGTCCACGTCCGTGGCCAGGCCGCCCAGGGTGAACGCCGCGTAGAGCGAGCCCTCGGTGGTGCAGTCGAAGGCCCCGAAGGGGGGGGAGACGAGCGGCTTCAGGTAGTCGGAGGACTTGTGGAAGAGCGGGTCTTCGCCGCGTTCGGCATGCCGGTTGTACAGCGCGATCGTGGCCTCGAGGCTGCCGGACGGAATCCCCAGCTCGCGCTCCAGGGCGGCCGGTGTCTCGCCGACGGCGGCCACCTCGCGCGGGTAGTCCGGCTTCTCGAAGACGGCGTCGTCCACCACCAGCCAGGCGCGCCCCTCCTGTCGGAAGAGGGCATGCTCGCCGAGGCGTCCGTAGTAGGCGTCTTCGTTGATGAAGCGCTGCCCCTGGGCGTTGACCAGCAACCCGGCCTTGAGGCCCCAGGGCTGGGTTGCCGGGAGCGAGATCGAGGCGGCGTCCATGTGCAGGGTCGCCCCGCCCGCAGCCATCCCGAGCCGGATTCCCGAGCCGTCGTCTCCCTCCGCACCCACGCGGAAGCTGCATTGGCGGACCAGCGGCGCATGGGCCGAGATCATGTCGTCGTCCTGGATGAAGCCCCCAGTGGTGAGGACGACGCCGCCTCGTGCGCGGATGATGCGCTCCTCGCCGAAGCTCTCTGCCACCGCGCCCAGGATGGCCCCGTCCCGCGCCTGGACCAGGGCCGTGCAGCGGTGGTCGCTGGCGATACGCGCCGGGCTGGCCTCGACTGCGGCGACGAGCTTCTGCATCAGGAGCGGGCCCGCCTGGTGCTCCATGCGGGGCACGTGGCCGCGCGGCGCGGGCTCCGCGATCTCGCAGTAGGGCCAGGCGCGCTCCGATCCGGACCACACCAGGCCGTCGTCGCTGGGAGGCTCGCCGCTGCACCCGTAGTAGAAGACCGGCTTGAAGGGAACGCCCTGTGCCACGATCCAGTCGTAGTGCTCGACCGAGCCCTCGCAGTAGAGGCGGACCTTCGCCTCGTCCGGCGAGGCGCCGGCGGAGGCCATGATGTAGGCATACATGGCCTCGGCCGTGTCCGAGAAGCCGCATGCCTTCTGGAGCGCCGTTCCGCCGCCCAGGTACAGGACTCCACCGGACATGGCAGAGGTCCCTCCGCCCCCTCCGGCTCGCTCGAGTACTAGCGTCTCGGCGCCGGCCGCTGCCGACGAGAGCGCGGCCGAGGCACCCGCACAGCCGAGGCCCACCACGAGCACGTCCGCCGCTTCGGAGAAGCGGACCTCGGCTTCATCCCGGATCCCGGTGCGACTCATGGGCGCCCGAGCATACCGGAGTCGGCCGGCGCGGCGGAAGCGCGACGTCGCCCCGCCGCCATCCAGTAGAGTCCCGCCATGGTGGGACGGTGAGAGGACGGTGGGGAATCGCCGCGCTGGGACTCCTGGCCGCGGCGGGCATGCTGGCCCTGGTGCTGCGCGGATCCGCACCGCGGGAGGGTGACGAGTGGGCACCCGACGGGCTCACCGCCGAGCAGCTCCGCGCCCTGGGCTACGCGGACTGGAGTGAGGAGACGGGAGCGAGCGGCGGAGGCGTCACCCGCCACGACCCGGGACGCGCCTGGCCCGGCTACACGCTCTTCGCGTCGCGTCCGCGCAGCCGAGCCGAGCTCGTCGACATGGAGGGGCGCACGGTGCACGCGTGGTCGAACCGCGAGGTCGCCGATGGCTGGAGCCACGTGGAGCTGCTTCCGTCCGGCGACCTCCTCGTGGTGGCCAAGGGGTTCTACCTGGCGCGGCTCGACTGGGACTCCCGGCTTCTCTGGCGGCGCGACATGAACGCGCACCACGACGTCGACGCCGCTGCCGACGGTATGCTCTACACCCTTCGCAGGGGGCCGCGTCGCATCGAGCGCCCCGTTCAGGAAGTCGGCATCCTCGAGGAGTCGATCGTGCGTCTCTCGCCCGACGGCGAGGAGCTCGCGCGACTGGACCTGTGGGAGCTGTTCGGCGACCGGGTGTCCTCCGCGCGGCTCGAGGCGGCCCGCTCGCGCGGTCGCTGGACCCACGACGTTCCCGCGCGCGACGTCTTTCACGCCAACTCGATCGAGCGCCTCGACCGGGACATCGCGGGGATGCCGACCCGCGGCGACCTCCTGATCTGCCTGCGCGAGCTGGATCTGGTGGCGATCGTCGACTTCGATGCCCGGCGCGTGGAGTGGGCCTGGGGCCCCGGCGAGCTGGACCGACCGCACCACCCCACGCTCGTCGACGGCGACCGCATCCTCATCTTCGACAACGGCAAGAGCCGTGGCCACAGCCGGGTGATCGAGGTCGACCCGCGCGACGGCACGGTGGTGTGGAGCTACGAGGCGGATCCGCCCGGCGACTTCTTCAGCAGCAACCAGGGCGCCAGCCAGCGGCTTCCCAACGGCAACACCCTGATCACGGAATCGAAGAAGGGGCGCGCACTGGAGGTGACCCGGAACGGGGACATCGTCTGGGAGTACCTGAATCCCGATGTCGAGGACGGACGTCGCGGCGCGGTGTATCGCTTTGCGAGGATTCCGCCCGAGGTCGTGTCGGCGCGCGTGGGCGCCGCCGGGGACTGAGCCGCAGCGCGGCGCTACGAGGACCCCTTGCCTCCGCCGGAGGCCCGCTTCCTGCCCCGCGAGGCGGATACCTTCTTGAGCCCGCCCTTGGCGGGCCGCTTCTTGTCGCCCAGGCTCTTCTTCAGCGCGGCCATCAGATCGATGATCTGCTCGGCGGGTGCATCGGCGGGGGCGATCACCACCTCTTCGCCGGCGACCTTGCGATCCACGGCCTCGAGCACCGCCTGCCGATAGTGGTCCTCGTACTTCTCGGGCTCGAACGCATCGTGGGTGAGCTGGTCGATGAGCTGCTGGGCCAGGTCGAGCTCGCCGTCCTTCAACGCCACCGGATCCCCCAGGTCGACGTCGGAGAAGTCGCGGACTTCGTCTGCGTAGTGCAGGCCGTGCAGGACCAGGCCATCCTCGTAGGGCCGGATCAGCACGAGCTGATCCTTGCCGCGCGTGGCGAAGCGCCCGATGGCGACGCGCCCGCTGGCCAGCATCGCCTCGCGCAGCAGCCGGTAGGCCTTGGCGCCGCCCTTGTCCGGCCCCAGCAGGTTGGCGTTGCCGAAGAAGAGAGGGTCGACTGCCTCGATGGGCAGGAACTCCTCGATCTCGATGCTGCGGTCGCTCTGGCGCTCGAGCGTCTTGAGCTCTTCCTCTTCGAAGACGACGTACTGGCCCTTGGCGTACTCGTAGCCCTTGACCAGCTCCTTGCGCTCCACCGGCTCGCCGCTGGACGCGTTGACGTACTGCTGCTTGACCCGGGACTTGTCCTTGGGGTCGAGCATGTTGAAGCGGACCGCCCGGGACTGGCTGGCCGTGTACAGCTTGACGGGGATCGAGACGAGCCCGAAGGAGATCGTCCCGGAGGAGGTCGCACGCGCAGGCATGGAGGCTCGTCCTGTGGGGGAGATCGGGTGGGGCAGGGCAGGGTACCATAGGCCCATCGGCATGGGCGATCTCCGGCCTTACCGCTCGAAGCGCGATCCCGACGCCACCCCGGAGCCCCTCGGCGAGGAGAAAGACCCCCGGGTCCTCCCGGCGGGGGCTCGGAAGTGCTTCGTGGTGCAGCAGCACGCCGCGCGGCGGCTGCACTGGGATCTGCGTCTGGAGATCGACGGTGTGCTCGCCAGCTGGGCCGTGCCGCGCGGGCCGAGCCTCGATCCCGGAGAGCGGCGCCTGGCCGTGCGCACCGAGGACCACCCCCTGGAGTACGCGGACTTCGAGGGGGTGATTCCCGAGGGCAACTACGGCGCCGGCGCCATGATCGTGTGGGACCGGGGGACGTACGTCGGTGTCGGGGGCGAGGTGGGACGTGCGGGCCTGGAGGCGGGCAAGCTGGACCTGCGCCTGCGCGGCCACAAGCTCTCGGGACGCTTCGCCCTGGTGCGGACGCGGCACGAGGGAGAGCGCGACTGGCTCCTGATCCGAAAGGGGCCGCCGCTCGAAGGGGAGGACGTGGTGGAGGCGCGGCCCGCGTCGGTGCTCTCCGGACTGACGGTCGAGGAGCTGGCTGAAGGCGTCACCCGGGACACCGAGCTGCGCCGCCGGCTGCGGGGCGCGCCGACGGCCGAGCTGGACGCCGCCGAGCTGCGCCCGATGCTCGCGGAGCGGGCGGAGGCCCCGTTTTCGCGCGCCGGCTGGCTCTTCGAGCTGAAGTACGACGGAGTCCGCCTGCTCGTCGAGAAGCGTGAGGGCCGCGTGCGGGTCTTCACACGCCGCGGCATCGAGCGCAGCGACGTCTATCCCGAGCTGGCGGCGGCCGCGGGCCATCTCCCGGTCGAGGACTTCATCCTGGACGGGGAGGTGGTCGCCCTGGACGAGCGCGGCAGGCCCTCCTTCGAGCTGTTGCAGCGGCGCTTCACCCAGACGGACCCCCGAACGGTGGCGCGGCTCTGCCACGAGATCCCGACCGTCTTCTACGCCTTCGACCTGCTCGGCGTCTGCGGACGCGACGTGAGAGGATTGCCTCTCACGCGCCGCAAGGCCCTGCTGGCCCGCTTCGTGCCCGAGGTGGGCGTCGTGCGGCATGCGGACGCCGTGGAGAAGGAGGGGGAGGCGCTCTTCGAGCTGGCGCGGGAGCACGAGCTGGAGGGCATCGTGGCCAAACGCGCGGACTCCGCGTACGAGACGGGCCGGCGCTCCTCTCGTTGGGTCAAGGTCAAGGTGCCCCGCCGGGTCTGGCTGGCGGTGGTGGGGATCGCCGCGGGCAAGGGGTCGCGCGCCGCGCTGGGCTCGCTCCTGCTGGCCTGGCGTCGCGGCGACGAGCTGGTCTATGCGGGCAACGTGGGATCGGGGCTCGACGACGCCACGATCGAGGCGCTGCTGGCGGACCGCGACGCGCTGCGCGCCGAGGCACCGTTCGTCGAGAACCCACCGGAGGCGACGAGCGGGATCACCTGGCTGCGGCCGGAGCGGGCCTGTCGGGTGGCCTACACCGAGGTGACGTCGGCGGGGCTCCTTCGCCACCCGGTCTTCCTGGGTCTGGCACGCGCCGAAGAGACGGAGCTGAGCGCTGCACCGGGCGCCCACGAGGAGCCTCCGCCGTCGCCTTCGGAGCCGCCGGCCGACTCGGGACCCGGCCTCGAGATCACCCGCCCCGAGAAGGTGTTCTGGCCGGCCGAGGGATACACCAAGGGGGATCTTCTCGGCTGGTACGAAGGCGTGTGGCCCTGGCTCGGGCCCTACCTGCGGGATCGCCCGGTGGTGCTAACGCGCTATCCCGACGGCATCGAGGGAAAGCACTTCTTCCAGCGCAACGCACCCGATTTCACGCCGGCCTGGGCGCGCACCGAGCGCATCGACGGCACCGACTACTTCGTGTGCAACGACCTGGAGACGCTCCTCTACGTGGTCAACTCGGGCGCGATTCCGCTGCATGTCTGGAGCGCGCGCGTCGATGATCTGGAGCACCCGGACTGGCTCATCCTGGATCTGGACCGGAAGGAGGCGCCCTTCAGCGACGTCGTGGCCGTAGCGCGCCACGTGCACCATCTGCTCGGGGAGCTGGAGACGGCACACTTCGTGAAGACCTCCGGGCAGGACGGCCTGCACGTGATGCTCCCCCTCGGCGGGCTCCTCGACCACGACGAGGCCCGCACCCTGGCCGAGGTGATCGCGCGGGTTCTATGCGCCGAGCTTCCCGCGATCGCCACCATCACCCGACCGATCGCCGCCCGCGGTGACAAGGTCTACGTGGACTACCTGCAGAACGGACGCGGCAAGCTGATTGCCGCGCCCTTCTCGGTGCGTCCGAGGGCGGGCGCACCGGTCTCCATGCCCCTCACCTGGGCGCAGGTCGGCGCCCGGCTGGTCCCCGCCCGCTGGACCATCAAGACGGCGATGCGCCGCCTGAGATCCCGTGGCGATCCCCTCGCGGGCGTCCTCGCCGATCCGATCGACGTCGAGGGGCTCCTGGAGGCGCTCTCCGAGCGGCTGAGTGGCTGATTCGCGGCGCGTTGACAGGGGGCCGTCGCCTGATCCACGCTGTCCTCGTCCCGCGGGAGCCCCCCATGACCCTGCGCGCCGGCACCAGTGGTTTCAGCTACGACGCCTGGAAGGGTGCGTTCTACCCGGACGACCTCCCCGCGTCGCGCCGCCTGGAGTACTACGCGGGCGAGCTGCCCGCCGTGGAGCTGAACAACACGTTCTACCGCATGCCCCGGCGATCGGTTCTGGAGGGCTGGGCGGAGCAGGTTCCCGACGCGTTTCGGTTTGCGATCAAGGCCTCTCGCCGGATCACCCACCAGCGGCGCCTCAAGGAGGCCGACGAGGAGATGGGCTTCCTCACGGGGAACCTGGAGGCCCTGGGAGCGAAGCTGGGCTGCGTGCTCTTCCAGCTTCCGCCCAACCTCAAGCTGGACCTCGCCCGCCTTCAGCGCTTCCTCGAGCTGGTGCCCGACGGGATGCGTGCGGCCTTCGAGTTCCGCCATCCCAGCTGGCGCGAGTCGAGCGTCTTCGATGCGCTGCACGCCCGCGAGTGCGCCTGGGTCGGAGTCGACGACGAGGGGAAGCCGCTCGACGTCCTGGTGCAGACGGCGTGCTGGGGCTACGTGCGGCTCCGCGGCAGCGACTACGGACAGGCGGCGCTGTCGCGCTGGGCGAGCCGCCTCCAGGCCACGGACTGGGACGAGACCTTCGTGTTCTTCAAGCACGAGAAGGCCGGGGCGGGTCCTCGCATGGCGGCCTCGCTCATCGAGCTGGCCTCGCGCGACCCCGAGCGTCCCTCCGTTCGCCCCGTGCGCGTGTCGGACGCCGCCGATCGCGAGGTGGGCTAGCCGCGGGTCTGCTCCCGTGCGTGCTGGAGCACCGCGGAGAGCGTGTCTTCGAGGTTCCGGGTCGGCACCCAATCC
>JANQFA010000164.1 GCA_028278065.1 Myxococcota bacterium | reverse complement strand
GACTCGCGCCATCCACGTGGGCCAGCAGGCCGACGCCGCGACCGGCGCGACCATCGTCCCGGTCTACCAGACGGTCACCTTCACCCAGGACGCGATCGGGGAGCACCGGGGCTACGAGTACTCCCGTAGCGGGAACCCCACCCGGGCATCCCTGGAAGAGGCACTGGCCTCTCTCGAGGGCGGGCGCTTCGGCTTCGCCTACGGCTCCGGGATGGCGGCCATTGCGGGCACGATGCAGCTGGTGAAGGGCGGCGAGCACGTGGTGGTCGCGGATGACCTCTACGGCGGCAGCTACCGGCTCTTCTCCGCCGTGCTGCCGGACTACGGCGTGCAGTTCAGCTACGTGGACGCGACGCGCCCCGAGGAGGTGGCCAAGGCCATCCGCCCGGAGACGCGCATGGTCTGGATCGAGACGCCGACCAATCCGCTGCTGCGGCTCGTGGACGTGGCCGCCTGCGCCGGGATCGCGCGCAGTCACGGCGCACTGCTGGTCGTGGACAACACCTTCGCCACCCCCTACCTGCAGACCCCGCTGGCGCTCGGCGCCCACGTGTCGGTGCACTCCACCACCAAGTACATCGGCGGCCACTCGGACGTGATCGGGGGCGCCGTCGTGGTGGACGACGAGGAGATGGCCCAGCGTCTCCAGTTCACGCGCAACGCCACCGGTGGCGTTCCGGGACCCTGGGACGCCTGGCTCACCCTGCGCGGGCTCAAGACCCTGGCCGTGCGCATGGATCGCCACGAGGAGAACGCACGCCGGGTGGCGGAGTTCCTGCGCGAGCGGCCCGAGGTGGCGAAGGTCCACTACCCGGGCTTCGAGGACCATCCGGGACACGAGATCGCGCGCGCACAGATGCGGGGCTTCGGCGGCATGGTCACCATCGACCTGGCCGGGGGCGAAGCGGCCGCGCGCAACCTGGCCGAGTCGACCCGGCTCTTCTCCCTGGGCGAGAGCCTGGGCGGGGTCGAGTCGCTGGTGGGCTACCCGTGGACGATGAGCCACGGCGCCTTCCCCGACGAGGAGAAGCGCCGCAAGGGCATCACCGAGGCGACGGTGCGGCTCTCGGTCGGCATCGAGGACGCCGACGACCTCTGCGCCGACCTCACCCAGGCGCTCGAGCGCGCCGGAGGATGAAGTCCGCCCTGGTCCTGGTCGACCACGGCAGCCGGCGCAGCGAGGCCAACGCGGTCCTGGAGGAGATCGCTCGCATGGCGCGCGAGGCCGATCCGGGGCGCACCGTCGAGATCGCCCACATGGAGCTGGCGCCGCCGAGCCTGGACGAGGCCGTGGCCGCGTGCGTCGCGGCGGGCGCGCGCGAGGTGATCGTGGTCCCGTTCTTCCTCGGCCCGGGCCGACACACGCGCGAGGACATCCCCGCCCTCTGCGAGGCCGCCGCCGCGAAGCATCCCGAGCTGTGCCTGCGCACCGCCCCGCCCCTGGGTCCCCATCCGCTCCTCGCCGACCTGGTCCTGCACCGCGCCGAGGAGGCCTGATCAGAGCCCGCGCAGGTGGCGCTGGCGGCCGAGCTCGGCCATCAGCTCGACGATCTCGTCGCGACGCGACTGCGCGTAGGGACCGGGGTTCCAGGCGCGCAGGCGCAGCGGGTTGGGCAGTACGGTGGCGAGAAGGGCCGACTCGTCCACGTCGAGCTGCGCTGCCGGCTTCTCGAAGTAGCGCTGCGCTGCGGCCTCGGCGCCGAAGACGCAGGGCCCGAACTGGGCCACGTTCAGGTAGACCTCGAGGATCCGCCGCTTCGACCAGAGGATCTCCATCCAGACGGTGATCCAGGCCTCGATCCCCTTGCGCAGGTAGGTGGCGTCGGGTGAGAGGAAGAGGTTCTTCGCCGTCTGCTGCGTGATCGTGCTGGCGCCCCGCTGGCGCCCGGTGCGCTCGCGCTCCTCGAGCGCCCGCCGGATCGACCGCTCGTCGAAGCCGTTGTGCAGGACGAACTTCTGGTCCTCGGCGATCACCACTGCCACCTTCAGGGAGTCGGCGATCGACTCCCGCGACACCCACACGTGCTCGACCTCCGCGCACGGTTGCCGCGTCGCGGGATCCTCGCGCAGGCTGCGCTGCATGAATGCCGACGACTCGATCGGGCCGCGCCGCATCAGGAGCAGCGGGATCAGGGTCGCCGCCAGCACGACCAGTGCGGCGAGGAGAACCAATCCGACCGACCGCGCCAGCCAGCCGTAGACGCGACGCGTCTTGCTCCTCGCCGCCACGACCCGCTACCGGCTCTTGGCCTTCCGCCTCGCCTCGGCTTCACGGGCGGCGTCGCGTCCCTTGCGCGCGCTCTCGCGGATGTAGCGCCGCGAGATGGGCGAGAGGTCGTCGGGAGGAACGCGACACTCGATCAGCACGAAGTCGCGGACCTGATGAGCGCCGCGCAGGGCCTCGCGCAGCTCTTCCCGCGAGTCGGCGCGGAAGCCCACGCCGCCCCAGGCCTGGGCCAGGTCGGCGTAGGGCCAGTCCGGGATGCGCAGCAGGTCCTTGCGCGGCGACACCGGCCGGAAGATCCCCCAGCCCGCGTTGTTGACCAGGACCACCACGGGCGAGAGCCCGTAGCGCGGCGCGTGGGAGATCTCGGGTCCCGTCATCTGGAAGGCGCCGTCGCCGGTCACCACCAGGGGCCGCACGCCCGTGGCGATCTGCGCGCCGAGGGCAGCGGGCACGGCGAAGCCCATCGAGGCGTAGAAGCCCTGAGCGAAGTAGAGGCCTCCCGCGCGCAGGCGCAGCTCGAGCCCGCCGAAGAGCATGTCGCCCGACTCGGCGAAGACGTGGTAGCCGTCGTGCTCGGCCAGGAAGTCGTTGACCTCCACGAGGAGGTCGTTCACCGAAAGCGGCTTGCCGCGGCTCCTGGCGAGCGGCGTGCGCTTCAGGTTGTCGTGGTAGACGATGCGCTCGCGACGACGCGGCAGCTTCTGGCGCGCCAGGGAGGCGACGAACTCCTTGAGGTCCACCTCGGTGTAGCTGTGGTAGGAGACGTTGACCCGTCCACCCACGGCCCACACCGAGCGGTCGCGACGCACCTGGGGCTTGGAAGCGCCCAGGTTCATGTCGGTCAGGAGGGTCCCCAGCGCCAGCACCAGGTCGGCTCCGCGCACGCGGTCCTGGATCGCCCCGGGGCTGAAGGGTCCCACGTGGATCCCCATGTGCTGCGGGTGGTCCATCGGAAAGACGCCCTTGGCGTCGACCGTGGTGACCACCGGCGCGCCCATCTTCTCGGCCAGGCGCAGGAGATCCCGTTCGGCGCCCACCCGGTAGGCCTCGACGCCACCGATCAGGATCGGCCGCTTCGCGGCTCGCACCAGCTCGGCCGTCTCCGCCACGGCCTCGCGCAGCTTGCGTCCGTCGGAACGGGGACGCGCGAAGGTCCCGTCCCACTCGCGGATCTCCTCGGGCACCGAGACGACGACGTCGACCATGTCTCGTGTGATCTCCAGGTAGCCGGGGCGCGACTCGGTGAGGATGCGTCGCACCAGGTCGTGCACCTCCTCCGCGGCGCGCTCCGGATGCTGGAGCGCACGGGCCTCGCAGGTGACCTGCTCGAAGACGCGCTGCTGGCCCTCCACGTCCTTGGCTTGGTGGTGCACCCCCGACAGCTTGGTCTCGGCCTCACCCGGCCCCCCCGACACCACGAGGAGCGGGATCTCCTCGGCATAGGCCCCGGCCACCGCGTTCACGACGTTGAAGCCACCGGCTCCGTAGGTGACGCAGACGACACCCAGGCGGCGGGCGCTCCTGGCGTAGCCGTCGGCGGCGAAGCCCACGGCGGGCTCGTGCGAGAAGGTGACGATCTCGAGGTCGCGCGCGCTCCCGAAGCGGTGGAAGAGGCCCAGCACCAGGTCGCCCGGCAGGCCGAAGATGTGGGTGACGCCCGCCCGCTTCAGGTAGGCGACCAGGAAGTCGCCGAGCGCCATGCGCGAGCGCATGGTCGAAGTGCGGGTCGCTGCCGGCTTTCCCTTCCGGCCCGCCGCCCTGCGACCGCGGCGCGCCGGGCTCACGGCTCGGGCTCCTCCAGCTCCCAGCGGTAGAGCGCAGCCACCACCAGGGCGTGGTCGACGTGACCCTCCCGCACCCGGCGCCGCAGATGGTCGAGGGCAACCAGCTCCACGGAGGTCTCCTCCATGCCGCTGTTCCGGATCTCCCCCACTCGCCTGCAGCCGCGCGCCACGAAGGTGTGGACCCGATTCGTGAAGAGCGCCGGGTTGGGGTTGAGGCTTCCGGCCGGGACGATCTCGCGGGCGTCGTAGCCGGTCTCTTCCTGCAGCTCGCGAAGCGCCGCCGCCTCGGGACTCTCGCCCGGGTCGACGATCCCGCCCGGGATCTCGAGGGTGAGCTCCTGCGCGCCGTGGCGATACTGGCGGACCATCACCACCTGGCCGTCGTCGGTGAGTGGAACCACGTTGACCCACTCCTCCGCATCGATGCGGAAGAAGGGGTGGACGTCGCCCGTGGTGGGCGAGCGGGCCAGGGTGCGGCTGACGCGGAAGACGGCGCAGTCGGCGAGGGGTTCCGCGGAGACGGACTTCCAGCGTCGCGGCGGGCCGGACATCGGCGCGAGCGTAGCATGGGAGGTCCGGCGACCGGCGTCGGGCAGGCGTCCTGCAACCGGGCATCTGCCAGCAGGCGTCGGACAGGCGTCCTGCAACCGGGCATCTGCCAGCAGGCGTCGGACAGGCGCCAGGCAACCGGGCATCTGCCAGCTGCTAGCATCCGCGCCCAAGGGAGTCCGCCATCCAGTCCCCCCTCTCTTCACGCAGAGCCCGCTCCCAGAGCCAGCTCTTCATGGTCCTCGTGGCCGTCGCGTGCGGCGTGGCGGGTGCCTTCGCGGCCATCGTCTTCCGAACCCTGATCCGCATCTTCACCGGTGTGTTCTTCGAGGGCGCCGACGGCATCGCCTCGGTGGTCGAGGAGGGCTGGCTGGCCGAGGCCAGAGACCCGCTGGAGGTGGCGCGTGCCCTCCCCTGGTACTGGAAGCTCGTCATCCCCGCGATCGGCGGGATGATCGTCGGTCCGCTGGTCTGGTTCCTCGCGCGCGAGGCCAAGGGCCACGGCGTGCCCGAGGTCATGGAGGCGGTGGCGCTGCGGGGCGGGGTGATCCGCGGCCGGGTGGTGGCGGTGAAGACGCTCGCCTCGGCCCTCACGATCGGCTCGGGCGGCTCGGTGGGCCGCGAGGGCCCGATCGTGCAGATCGCCTCGGCCGTCGGCTCGGCGATCGGGCAGTGGCTCCGGGTGACCCCCCGCCAGCTCCGCACCATCGTCGGCTGCGGCGCCGCCTCGGGCGTGGCGGCCACCTTCAACGCCCCCATCGCCGGGGCGCTCTTCGCCGTGGAGGTGATCGTCGGCGACTTCGCGGTGGCGCAGTTCAGCCCCATCGTCATCTCGTCGGTCGTGGCCACCGTGCTGTCCCGCTACTTCCTGGGGGATCACCCCGCTTTCGAGGTGCCCCACTACGAGCTCGTCGCTCCCTTCGAGCTGCTTCCCTACATGGCCCTGGGCGCGATCGCAGGGCTGGTCGGCCTCGCCTTCATGAGTGCCATCTACTTCTCCGAAGACGCCTTCGACCGCCTGAAGATGCCCGCCTGGGCGAAGCCCGCCCTCGGCGGGCTCGCGGTGGGAGCCATCGGCATCGCCTTCCCCAACGTCTTCGGAGTGGGCTACTCGACGATCAACCCCGCCCTCGAGGGCAGTCTGGGTCCTGCGCTCCTGGCTGCGCTCCTGCTGGTGAAGATCATCGCCACGTCCATCACCGTCGGATCGGGGGGGTCCGGCGGAGTCTTCGCCCCATCCTTGTTCCTGGGCGCGATGACCGGCGGGCTCTTCGGAACCTTCGTGCACCAGGCGTTCCCGAGCGCGACCGCAGGCTCGGGCGCCTACGCGCTCGTGACCATGGGCGCGGTGGTCGCCGCCACGACCCACGCACCGATCACCGCGATCATCATGATCTTCGAGATGACGCAGACCATCGCGATCATCCCGCCGCTGATGGCCGCCTGCGTCATCTCCACCCTCGTGGCCACCTTCCTGCGCCGGGAGAGCATCTACACCCTCAAGCTGACGCGACGCGGAGTGGACCTGCGCAAGCAGGAGGACCCCAACGTCCTCAAGGCGCTGCGCGTGCGCGACGTGATGGACACCGAGCCTGCGCGCGTCTTCGCCGACGCGCGCTTCCAGGAGATCCTCGATCTGGTGGTGCAGAGCCACCACGTGGAGTTCTACGTCGAGGACCGCGCCGGGCGACTGCTGGGCGCGGTCGCTCTCTCCGAGGTGCGGCGCCTCCTGCTCGACCAGGATGCGCTCACCGACGTGGTGGTAGCGGGCGACCTGGTGGTGCCGCGGCCGACGGTGACGCCCGACGACGACCTCAACACCGTGATGCAGATCCTCGGCCATGCCGACCTGGAAGAGCTGGCGGTGGTGGATCCCGACGACCCGCGCAAGCTGGTCGGTACGATCACCAGCCAGCACGCGATCGACTCGTACAACGCCGAGGTCCTGCAGCGCGACCTGGCCGGCGGAGTCTCCAGCACGGTGGGCGTCACGGGCCGCATCCGCCAGGTCGAGCTGGGCGGGGGCTACGTCATCCAGGAGATCGACGCGCCGCTCGCCTTCCACGGCCGCACCCTGCGCGAGCTCGACGTACGGGTCGCCCACAAGGTGCAGGTGGTGCTGATCCGCAGCCCGCTCGAGAGCGACCGCTCACGCCGGGTGCGCGTCCCTACCTCCACCGACCGCGTGCGCGAGGGGGACGCCCTCGTCATCGCCGGCCTCAAGGAGGACGTGGACGCCCTCCACCACCACTAGGCCCTCCCGAATCCCGCGTCGGCTCGCTTCCTCTTCCAAAGCACGACATCCGATCGGTTCTTCGGTGGCCTCAGCCGTCATCCCCTGGCTGAGCGTCTGAACGAGCTCCTGGTCAGTCCGGCCGCCCTGGCGCAGGACGCACGGCTGGTAGGATCGTGGCGCGATGGATCGAGCGCGGTGCAAGATGTGTGGAGCCACGATCCCGACCGGATCGTCGTCGTGTCGGGATCTCTTCGGCACGGTGCTCGCCAGGGAGTACTCGGAGCCCGGCTTCGCCCGCGTCCACCTGCTGACCGTGGACTGCTACGCACTCCAGCATTCGGAGGAGCACGGGCCGCGATCCAACGCCTTCCACCTGTTGCGTCTCTGCAACCAGCTGGAGCACGGCGCCCCCTCCCAGCTGGGCCGCGCTCCCGACCGCCGGACCGCCCGGAGATTGGAGCGGCTCTACTCACAGCTTCCTCGGCTGGAGCCGCCCGTCTCGCGGGGTCGCGAGACCATCGCCTCGGTCGCCCTCGCGCCGAGTGTCGAGGAACACGGGGCCCGCGTGCGGGCCTGGGCCCGGTCCGTCTGGCGGGCCTGGGCCGCCCATCACGACTGGGCGCGAGCCGAAGCCCGCCGCTGGGCCGACCCGGCCGGCTGATCGGCGACGGGGGCCGGTCGGCTCCGCCACGAAGCCAGGCCGGCGGCGCTCCCCGTGCCGGAAGGGCCCCCGGGGTCAAGTTCTCGCCCTCCCGGCCGATGGTGCGGGATCACGCCCGGAATCGGGAGCGGAGGAGGGTGCCCGGTGCGACGATCTTGGAGTCTGCTGGTGCTGGCGATGGTGCTGGTGCTGGTTCCCCGCCCCGGCGTCGGCGTCGACCTGCCGGGGCTCCAGCTCGACCATCCGGCCCTGGCGGACCACGTCTGGTTCGACGACCCCTTCGGCGTGGCGGCCGAGATCAAGGGGGGCAACAACGCGCCGGTGGACGGCCCGAAGTCCGGCGTCATCAGCGAGGTGCTCGGCTTCATCCAGGCCGGGCAGCCCGACTACCCGGTCTTCGCCTACACCGGCTTCCCGACGACCTCGCCGTTCACCACCGGGGTCACCGCAGCCTCGACCAGCACGCTGCTTCCGGCGTTCGCCGCCGGGGCCATCGTGCACGCGACCAGCTCCAACGTCGCGGGACCCTTCCTCCAGGCGGTCCTGTACGAGCCGGACTCGGTCAAGCGCACGGGTTCGAACGCCCGGAAGTCGCGCACCCTGATCAAGCAGAAGAGCTATCTGGCGTTCCGCTTCGGCCAGTTCGCGGGGAGCGGCTTCGGCGGGATCTTCGGCTCGTCGGTGTCGGGCGGGGTCGTCCTCAAGGAGTGCAAGGGCCAGCTCGATCTGCGCCGCGACGCCGCCAAGGGCACCGAATCGGCCCGGATGAAGGTCCGCTGCTCGGGCAAGAGCCCCGAGGTGGAGGCCGTGAAGGGCCGCATCGGCACCATCCTGGGCAAGCCGAAGAACGGCTTCGACCTCTCGCGCGAGCGCTAGCGAGCCGGCGCACCCCCCACACGGCCCGACCGACGACTCCAGGAGGCATCCGCACGCGGCGCCCGACGCGCCCGTGGTACATTCGGCAGCAGGTTCCGGCTTCGCCGGGAAGGCCCGGCCTGCCGAGCGCCCCCTCCACGAGGCAGCCAGCGTGACTCCATGCAGGCGTCAGAGGCCGTCCGAAAGCCCCCTCTCGGGCTCTTCGTCGCCACCTACGTCGTCCACCTCCTCGACGAGATCGCGCTCTTCGGCGGCCTGCCCGGCTGGGGCATGGAACGGGGCTTCTACTTCACGATCGAGAACTGGCTCATCGCGAACTCCATCGCGATCTGCCTGCTCCTCGTTGCCGTCTTCCTCACGTCGCGGGGCATCTGGCCAGCGTGGGTTCGGGTCTCCATCGCCACCCACCTGTCTCTCCACGCCATCATCCATCTCTGCGCGTCGCTCTGGGGGGCCTCACTCTCCCCGGGCGCCCTCACGAGCGTCGCCTTCCTGATTCCGCTGGCGATCTGGTGCTTTCGCTGGGCGCGCTCCTCGTTCTCCCGTCGAACCCTCACGATCGCCGTCCTCATCGGAGCCGCGACCTTCCAGGCGCCCTGGGATCTCCTCCTGCGTCTGCTGCTCGGGCTCCCCGTGTGGACTGCCTAGGGCTACTCGAGCAGGAGCGGCGGGAGGGTCGCACCCGGAAAGACGGGCGCGCTCGGCTCCGCGCGCGGATCCGCCGGATCGCGCGTCGTGGCGTTCCCGTCGGAGTCCAGGCGGGCGGAGACCAGCAGGGGACCCGCGAAGGGACGCGCCTCGATCATGCGGTCCTCGGGTCCCAGACTGAACTCGAGCGGAAAGGTGGGGGACTCCACCCGCTTGGCCGCCAGGGGCGGCCCTCCCTGCGGGCTGCGCGCGAAGATGAAGAGCACGCGTCCGGCTGCGCGCTCGACCGCTTGCGGCGCCAGGAGGATCGTGCCGCGAATGGGCTCACCGCTGCCGCGGGTCGCGACCGCGGGCGGTGGCCCGCCGCGGGTGCCGGGCGGCGCCGGAGGCTCGGAGGGAGGCCCGTCGGGCTCGAGGCCGGGAGTGACCTCGGGCGGGAAGATCCTCGAGAGGTCGGGCTGCTCGGGCTTCTCGTCGGGATCGAACGGGTCGACCCTCCGGTCGCAGGCGGCCAGCACGGCGACCGCCAGGAGCAGGACGGCGATGGAAGGCCGGAGACCCGTCATGGGCAGCGGACCTTAGCGTTATCCGCCGGCGATGGCGGCGTCCCCGCGGGCGGATGATACGCTCCCGAGCGGGAGACAAGCCTGGGGGTGGTCCGCCCGACGGACCTGAGATCAGACCCTTAGAACCTGAACTCGTTCGAACGAGCGTAGGGAAAGGCAGCCCGATCGATCCCCTCGGCGCTCCAGCATCTCCCAAGGAGCGTCAACATGTCCGAAGAGAACCGCTACCCGCTCCCGGCACTGGGGAGCAACCCTTCCACGCGAGCCCAGGGCACCACCCCGGGGAGCTTCGCGCGCCCGCCCGAGGTGGGCAGCGCGCTCACCTTCAGCTCGCCGGATACCCCGGGCATGCCCGCGCCGTCGGAGAAGACGGCCTGGGACTTCATGCCCGACGACTGGAGCTGCGTCGAAGGACGTTGGACTCCGCCCGAGGGCTTCGTGCCGGTGACGCAGCTCGAGCACGCGCGCGTCGGGAACGTGACGCCGGAGATGCGCCGCGTCGCCGAGCGCGAGCCCCACCTCAGCGCCGAGCAGGTGCGCGACGAGGTGGCCGCCGGCCGCATGGTGATTCCGGCCAACAAGGTGCACCTCGCCTACCAGCTCGACCCCATGGCGATCGGCCGGGCGAGCGGGACCAAGGTCAACGCCAACATGGGCGCGTCGCCGGTCTCCTCGAGCACCCACGAGGAGGTGGAGAAGCTGCAGTGGGCCGAGCGCTGGGGTGCCGACACGGTGATGGACCTCTCGACCGGCGGGGACCTCGACGTCACCCGCGAGGCCATCATCAAGAACGCGCTCGTTCCGATCGGCACCGTGCCCATCTACTCGATGATCCTGGGCCGCAGGATCGAGGACCTCTCCAAGGAGCACATCCTCGAGGGAATCGAGCACCAGGCGCGCCAGGGCGTGGACTACATGACCGTGCACGCGGGGGTCCTGCGCGCCCATCTGCCCCACGTACAGGACCGCCTGATCGGGATCGTCTCGCGTGGAGGCTCGCTCCTGGCCAAGTGGATGATCCACCACGGACGCCAGAACCCGATGTACGAGCACTGGGAGGAGATCTGCGCGGTGATGCGGCGCTGGGACGTGACCTTCTCCATCGGCGACGGCCTGCGCCCCGGAGGCCTGGCCGACGCCACCGACGCCGCGCAGCTCGCCGAGCTCTCGACTCTGGGCGAGCTCACCGAGCGCGCCTGGCGCCAGGGGGTGCAGGTCATGGTGGAGGGACCGGGCCACGTCCCCTTCGACCAGATCGAGTACAACATGAAGCTGCAGCGCGCGGTCTGCCACGGCGCTCCCTTCTACGTGCTCGGTCCGCTGGTGACCGACATCTTCCCCGGCTACGACCACATCACGTCGGGAATCGGCGCCACCGCCGCCGCCTACCACGGTGCCGCCATGCTCTGCTACGTGACCCCGAAGGAGCACCTGGGCCTCCCCAAGCGCGACGACGTGAAGCAGGGCTGCATCGCCTACAAGATCGCGGCCCACGCCGCCGACGTGGCCCTCGGCATCCCGGGCTCGCGCGATCGCGACGACGAGCTGACCAAGGCCCGCGCCGCGCTCAACTGGGAGAAGCACTTCGAGCTCTCCTTCGACCCGGATACGGCGCGCGCCTACCACGACGAAGACCTCGACGTGGACACGGACTTCTGCGCCATGTGCGGCCACGACTGGTGCAGCGTGCGCATCAGCAAGGAGATCACGCAGTTCGTCTCCGGCAAGGACGCGGACTACGCCTGGGACAAGCCGAAGGTGACCCGCGCCCTGAGTGTCGAGCAGCGCGAGATCCTGGAGAAGCGCGGCGTTCTCTCGCCGGGCGAGATCCATCGGCTGGCGAGCAAGACCCGCCACGCGATGGGCGGAGACGACGGGCACAAGGCCGCCTGCCACAGCGACCTGGCCGAGGACGACGCGGCCCGCGAGCTGCAGGCGGAGAAGATCACCGTCGAGGAGTTCCTGGAGGAGGGCGCCTAGACCCGTGCGTCCTCTTCTCCGACGCCTGGCGGGTCGCCGCGAGGAGGAGGACGGACTCTGGCCGAGCGACCATACGGAAACGTCCCGAGACGGATGGCCACCGGGGCCAGATACGGAAACGTCCCGAGACGGATGGCCACCGCGGCCAGATACAGGAGCGCCCCGGGACCGATGGCCACCGGGGCGTCCTGTCCGAACCTCACCCCCCCCTGGTTCAGTTCGGAAGCTTGTTCTTCGTTTCGGACGGAGGTGCGTGCACTTGAGCTTTTTCTGCCGCCGGGTTGCCCACCCGTGATCCCGCCGTTGCGCCTCGACGACTCCAACCTGCCGGATTTCCTGAGAGATCTCGGATTCATCGGTCCCGACGAGAGAGTCTCCGTGGAGAAGGCCGGCGACGGCAACATCAACTGGGTACGCCGGGCACGGCTGGCCGACGGTCGCAGCTGGATCGTGAAGCAGGCACGACCGGCCCTGGAGCGCTTTCCCGAGTACCGGGCGGACACCTGCCGGATCGTCTGCGAGGCGCGCTGGACCGAGCTGGCCCGAAAGTACGACGAGGACGGCATCTGCCCGGAAATCCTCCACTTCTCAGAAAGGGAACGCGTTCTCATTCTGGAAGACCTGGGCTCCGCCGAGCGCCTCGACGTGCGCCTCGAGCGAGGCGGGTTCGACGCGAGACCGGTCGGAGCCGCCCTGGCCCGGCTGCTCGGCAGGGTCCACGGCGCCACCGCGCGAGCCGGCGCGGAGCTGGCGGGACGCTTCGAGAACGACGAGATGCGGCGGCTCCACGGCGATCACATCTTCGCGCTGCCCTTCACGGACGAGCCCTTCCCGCTCGAGCCGGAGGTGGAAGCCCGCTCGCGAACGCTCCGCGAGCCCGGCTTCCGCGCCATCGCCGGCGCCGCATATGCACGCTACCTCGAGCGGCGCGGCGCGCTGGTGCACGGCGACGTGCAGGCGGGCAACGTGCTGCTGACACCCACCGGTCCCAAGCTGCTGGACGCGGAGATCGCCCACCTGGGCGACCCCGCCTTCGACCTCGGAACGCTGGTGGCTCACCTGATGCTCTCTTCAGTCGCGCGCGGGCGCCCCAGCGAGGCCCTTCCCGCGGTGCGGGCCGCCTGGCAGGCGTACGGCGCGGCCTCGGACGCGCCGCTCCTGAGGTTCGCGGACGTCGCGCGCTACGCCGGCCTCGAGATCCTGCGCCGCACCGTGGGCGCTGCCCGGGTCCCCGCGCTCGACAGCCCGGCGGCCTCCGTCGCGGCCATCGACACCGGGGAGCGCTGGGTCCGCACCCCGCCCGCCACGCCCGACGAGATCGCCCGGCCAGGAGACCCTCACTAGGACGTCTGCGCGCAGCGAGCCCGAGTCCGAGCAGCTGGCGAGGACGAGGCCGCCGGTCAGCTCGAGCCCAGCTCTTCGCCCGCCTCGGGCGGTCCGGCGTCGGCCCAGAGGATGCGGTCGTAGTCGAAGCCCGCGTCGGCGATCGTGTTGAACTTGATCACCTCGAACCAGGGAGAGAGGTCGAAGTCCCGCGGGGTCAGGAGGGACGGATGGCGCTCACGGAAGCGGACGGGGTAGGGCGCCGCATTCCGGCGGGTGAACAGACGGCGCAGGCCGCGGGGTGTCTGACCCATCGGCAGACGCTCGCTCTCGTCGAGAGGCTCGATGTCCGGCAGCACGGGGAAGCCCACTCCGCGGAAGAGATGGCCCAGGTGGCTGCTGCAGATCACCTCGGTCGGAACCGCACTCCCCAGCCACGGCGCCTCGCGGCGGAAGCGCGAGGGCGTCACCGGCGGCAGCAGGTGGCGCAAGAGATCCAGGATGTTGCGCAGGTCGTAGCGCCAGCCGAGGCTGCGCAGCGCCTCGTCCATGAGCTTCTTCAGGTCGTGGGGCTTGAGACCGTGCGGCCGGCAGATGCGCATGTTCAGGTGCTGGTACTTCGAGATCGGCGAGGCCACCACGCCGTCGAGGAGCGCTTCGATGATCATGTGGTGGGCGTCGGAGCCGAAGCAGGCGAGGCTCTCGGCACGCAGCTCCTCGTCCCGATGCAGGAGCTCGTCCCCCACGTAGAGCGCCGCATGCGACCAGGAGCTCTGGGTCAGGTAGCGGATCACGGCCGAGATCCGCTGGTCGCCCTCGACGACGATCACGTCGCCGGGGGCGGCGTGACGATGCAGCGCCTCGAGGTCGTTCCAGCCGCGGCGCTCATAGCGGGGAAGGGGACGGGTGAGCTGGTCGATCAGGACGTCGGTCAGCCACTCCTGCACCTTGCCCCGCTTGCCTGCCACGCTGCTCTCCTCGAACCTCCGCGGCATGTCGCCGCGCCTCACCGCCCTGTCCCGCCTGCTCCTCTGGCTCGCCCTCGGTGGCTGGCTCGGAGCCATGCTGCTCTTCGCCGCCGTCGTCGCCCCCGCCGCCTTCCGGGTCTCGAGCGAGGTCGGGGGCCGGATGGCGCGGGAGGTGCTCCCGGTCCTCCACCTCTACGGGGCGGTCGCCGGCCCTCTCCTCGCCCTCCTGGCCCGCGTCCTCGGTCGCGGCCCGGCGGTCGTCTGGCTGCCCCTGGCCATGGCGGCCCTGGGGCTCTTGAACCTCTTCGGCATCACGCCCCTCATGGAAGAGATCCGACACGAGATGAGTTCCGGCGATGCGGCCGCCCGTGCCCGCTTCATGCGGCTGCATGCCGTCTCCGGTGTCCTCTACGCCCTCGTCGGAGTGGGGGGGCTGGCCCTCGGATGGCTCCACGCAGCCGCAGATGGCACTGACCGGCGGTCGAAAAAGGTCTGAAAAGCGTCCTGCTCCCCTCGCCCTGCCCCAACCCGTGATGTACTCTCTCCGCGTCGTCGGGAAAACTTGTTTTCTTTCAATGACTTAGGCGGATTCCGTCGGATCTTCGCCCCGTCGCCCCCGATGCAAGGCAGTTCATGAACGTCCGCATCAAGACCACCGTCGAGTTCTCGATCTCCGAAGGCGCCCTCGAGGACGCCCTCGCCGAGTACGACGAGATCACGGTCGAGGGCGCGCTGCGCGAGGTGCTCGACAAGGCCGTGGCCGTGGACGACATCGAGGTGAAGGTGGTCGAGGGCCCCAACACCCTCGAGGAGCTGGACCAGCAGACCAACCCCTAGGCGCCCCGGGCGTCAGAAGAGGTCGAGCTGCACCATGCGCGGGGGACGGGTGCGCTCCGGGGCCGGAGGGCCCGGGCGGGGCGCGCGCGGCGGGGCGGCGCGGTCCACGGGCTGGCCCAGCGGGCGCGGGAGGACCTCGGGCCGGGCGGGCGCCGCACGGCGTCCCGGCCGATAGATCCCCTCGTAGCGCGCGTGGGCCAGGATGCGCAGATAGAACTCCTTGAAGCGCGGGCCGTGGTTGAAGTGGCGCAGGTGCGCCAGCTCGTGGCACAGGGTGTTGACCAGGCTGGAGTACTTGAGGGGCTTCCCGGTGGTGGCGTGACGCAGCCGGATCCGGATCGTCCCGTCCGAGTAGCAGATGCCGTAGCGGCTGGTCGCGTTGGCGCGGTCCGCCTCCACCGCGCGGTAGCGCAGGCCGAAGTGGCGGGCGAGCGCCTCGGCGTCGCGGTTGAGCCGCTCCACCAGCTCCTTGCGAGTCCTGCGGTCGATCTCCCAGCCCCCGCGCGGAGCTTAGCTAACCTCACCCCGTGACCGCCTCGATCCCCATCTTCCCCCTCTCGCAGGTCGTTCTCTTCCCTTCGGTGCGGTGCCCGCTGCACGTCTTCGAGCCGCGCTATCGCCAGATGGCCGCTTCCGCCCTCGACGGCGACGGACGCATCGGAATGGTCGCCGTGCACCCCGAGCACGTGGGAGCGATGGAAGGCGACCCGCCCGTCTTCGCGATCGGCTGCGCCGGCCGGATCGTGGAGCATCGACGTCACGACGATGGACGCTTCGACATCGTCCTCCTCGGGGAGGAGCGCTTTCGCATCCTCGAGGAGCCACCGCGCGGGGAAGGACGCCTCTATCGAGTCGCTCGGGTGGAGTCGCTGCCCGAGCGCGCCGAGGCGGGCGACGTCGCGAAGCTCCAGGCGCTGCGGGGCGTGGCCCTCGAGCACCTGTCGCGACTGGTGAGAACCGCGACCCGCGGGAAACGGCGTTTCGACGCGTCGATCTTCTCGGACATGGACGACACGACCATGGCCAACGCGCTCTGCCAGATTCTCGATCTCACGCCCACGGAGAAGCAGGCACTCCTCGAAGAAGATCGTGTGGCATCTCGGTTGGACCGCCTGATCACCCTGCTCGAGTTCCGGCTCGCCGAGCTGCGGAGCGATGTCGAAGAGCCCTCGCGCACGGTGCACTGACACATAGGAACGGAGCGATTTTCTTCGAAATCAGTCGTATTTCGAAGATATCGGTTCGAGCGTGTCGCGCGCGGAGACGCCTGCGCGGCCCGCGCGCGCCCGCGAAGCCGTCTGAGCCCTTTCGACGGAAGCCTGCGAAAAGCCATGGCGTTCCCTCTTTGAAACGCAGGTTTTCCGTCGGTGCGAACGGCGCGATGCGAACCGTGTTTGTGCGCATCCGACGCTCTCCGGCCCCGCGAATCACCTTTGCACCACACCGTCACAGCATGCTCCAATGCCTGCGGATACGGGGGTGATCGCTAGAATCCTCCGCATTCCGCCAAAAAACCGCCAGGAATCACAAAAAGACACGGAAGACCGACCCGGAGATGAGCCCCCCCCAGCTCTGGAACGGCGCCCTCAGGCGACTTGCGCCTGAAGTAGGCCCCTTTGCGATGCAGGCATGGATCGGCCCCCTGCGTGCAGAGACCGACGGCGATGTTCTGCGCATCATCTGTCCCTCGGTGTTCCACCGGGACCGCATTCGGCAGCGCCTGCTGGCGCGGATCGAAGCCTGCGTGCGCGCCGAGGCCGCGCGACCGGTCCGGGTCGTGCTGGAGGTGGACTCAGCGCCGCGCAGGCGGCCCGCCGCGGTCGCTTCGCGCGCCGCCTGCACCGGCGGCGTGCTGCGGGAGGTGGCGCCGCCCGCCATGCCGGAGCCGGGCGCCAGCGCCGCCCGGAACCCTGTGCCACCGCGGCCTTCGGCGCAGAGCGCGCCCCCGGTGCAACGACCGCTCCCCTACTCGTTCGACAGCTTCGTCGTCGGGCCGGGCAACGCGCTGGCGCGGGAGGCCTGCATGGTGGTGGCGCGCGGCGGCCAGAGCACGCTCAACAGCGTCTACGTGGCGGGCGAGTCGGGCCTGGGCAAGACCCACCTGGCGCGATCCGTCTTCGGCGAGGCGGTCGGTGCGGAGAGGCCCCTCTACGTCTCGGCCGAGGCCTTCACCAACGACTTCCAGTCCGCCATCCGCGCCGGGCGCATGGACGCATTCAAGCGGCGCTATCGGACTTGTGACCTCCTGGTACTGGAGGATGTCCAGTTCCTGCCCGGCAAGAAGGCGACCCAGCTCGAGCTCTTCCACACCATCGACCACCTGCGCGACGCGGGTGCGCGCCTGGTCTTCACCGGCGACCGCCTGCCGGCCCACATCCCCGACCTGGACCGGCGGCTCCGCTCGCGCTGGAACGGCGGCCTCGTCGCCGAGATCGAGCCTCCCGATGCGGCCGTGCGGCGCGAGATCCTGCGCGCCAAGGCCGCCTCGGGCGGCGTGCGCGTGCCCACCGACTGCCTGGACCTGCTGGTCGAGCGCCTGCGCGGCAGCGTCCGCGATCTCGAGGGGGCGCTCATCCAGCTCGTGGCCTCGGCCTCCCTGCTGAAGCGACGCATCGATCGCGAGCTGACCGAGGCCGCCCTGCGCAAGGTGGCGCCCGAGGCCGAGTCCGCCCCCCGTCGCGAGCCCGAGGAGATCATCCAGGTGGTGGCGGCCTTCTTCCAGACCACGCCCGAGGCGCTGGCGTCGCGCTCGCGGCGGCGCGACGTCCTGGTGCCGCGCCAGCTCGCCATGTACCTCTGTCGCCGCTACACGGACGCCTCGCTCGCCCGCATCGGACGCGCCTTCGACCGCGACCATCCCGCGGTGAAGAACGCCATCGAGCGCGTCGAACGCCAGATCCTCGAGCGCGCCCCCCTCCGCTACCAGCTCGAAGCCCTGGCCAGCCGCCTCGAAGGCCGCTAGCGCGAGTCCCTTCGGAACGCCTACGGCAGGTTCTTCGTCGTCAGCTTGAAGGGAGGGGAGGCAGCCGCCCGGGACGGGCTACGCGTCCGGGATCAATGTCCTCACCGCGTCCGGGTTCAGCCGGTAGGTCTCCGCGCAGAAGGCGCAGCGCACCTCCACGTCCTCTCCGGCCTCGGACATGGCGCGCAGCTCCTCGCGACCCAGGAGGGCCGCCGCCCGTCGCACCCGCTCGCGATTGCAGGGGCAGTGGAAGCGGGCGGGCCGCTGCTCGAGCTCGCCCCCGGGCGCCTCACCCAGGAGTGCCTCGAGGAGGGTACGAGCGTCGGCTCCGCCACGCAGCAGCTCGGCGGGGTGAACGACGGCCACGCGCTCCTCGAAGCCGCGCAGCACCTCGTCGCTCGCGCCCGGCAGGCTCTGGACGAGGTACCCGCCGGCCGCCTCGATCTCGCCCCCGCCCGAGAGCCAGACGGAGAGGCCCACCGCCGACGGCTTCTGCTCGCTCTCGAGGAGGTACCGCGCCAGATCCTCGGCGATCTCACCCGCCACGATCGGGACGATCCCGCTGTAGGGCTGCTTCCAGCGCGGGTGGTTGCGCTCCACCGAGAGGGCTCCGAAGCCGATCGCGCGCGCGAGGCCCAGGTTGTCGCCCACCAGGTCGACGTCCGCTTCCGGGTGGGCGACGTAGCCGCGCACGCTGCCGTCGCTCTCGGCCGTGACCAGGATGGTCCCCAGCGGACCGTCGCCCTTGATCTGGAGCTGAACGCGCTCGCCGTCCTGTCCCTCGGTTCCCAGCAGCACGCCCCCCATCAGCGCGCGGGCCAGGGCCACGCTGGCGGCGGGCGCGGTGCCGTGACGCGCAGCCGCCTCCCGCGCCATCGC
The DNA here is from genome assembly GCA_028278065.1 of Myxococcota bacterium. Lineage (GTDB taxonomy): Bacteria > Myxococcota_A > UBA9160 > UBA9160 > JAFDET01 > JAFDET01. The sequence goes on along the minus strand of JANQFA010000164.1, from coordinate 13,602 downwards.
GGTGGCGGACAGCACCCGCACGGACACGTGCCCGTCAGCCGAGATCGTGCGCACGACCTCGTCGGGGGCGAGGCTCGGCAGCTCGTTCATGACGCGGTCAGTGACGCGCCTGGCCTGCCTTGCGCTCCTCGGCCAGCCGCCAACGGGTCGGTCCGGAGAGCTCGGGCTCCGACGTGGGCTCGCGGGAAGGCGGGTCCTTCTCCGGGTCGTCGAAGCGACGCAGGGTCTGGTAGGTCGTGCTGCGCTCGACCGGCGTGCGTCCCACCTCGCGAACCAGGCGTCGGATCTCCTCGGGGGGCAGGTTCTCGCCGAAGTCGGCGCCCGACTCGCGGCTGATGGACTCCTCCATGAGCGTCCCGCCGAAGTCGTTGGCCCCGGCCATGAGGCCCATCTGCGCCAGCTTGGGCCCCATCTTCACCCACGAGACCTGGATGTTGGTGATCCACGGGCGCAGGAAGAGGCGCGCGACGGCGACCAACCCCACGTCCTCCAGCATCGAGGAGCCCGGACGAGCGTCCATGTGGTTGAACAGGATGTTCTTCTCGTGAATGAACCCGAGGGGCACGAACTCGGTGAAGCCGCCGGTGGCCTTCTGGATGTCGCGCAGGAGACCGAGGTGTTCGGCCACATGACGAGGGCTCTCGATGTGTCCGTACATCAGGGTGGAGGTCGAGGGCAGGCCGATCGAGTGGGCCGTCGTCACGATCTCCACCCAGCGCTCCTTGCCGAGCTTCCTCGGCGAGACCACGCCGCGCACCTCGTCGTCCAGGATCTCGGCCGCGGTCCCCGGCATGGTCCCCAGCCCGGCGTCCACCAGCCAGCGCAGATAGTCGGCCAGCTCCATCCCGCTCTTCTTGTGGCCGAAGTCGATCTCCTCCGGGGAGAAGGCGTGGATGTGGACGTCCGGAAAGGCGTCCTTCACCGTCTCCAGGATCTCGCGGTAGTGGGTGTGGTCCTTGTTGGGGTGGATCCCGCCCTGGATGCAGACCTCGGTGGCGCCGCGCGCCACCGCATCGCGGGTCTTCTCGACCAGCACCTCCATGGGGTGGTCGAAGGCGTCCGCGTCGTCCTTGTGCCGCGAGAAGCCGCAGAAGCTGCAGCCCACGTAGCAGACGTTGGTGAAGTTCATGTTCCGGTTCACGACGAAGGTGACGTCGTCGCCCTTGTCGTCGGCCCGCGCCAGGTCCGCGGCCCGCACCAGCGCGTGGTGGTCGGCTCCCTCGGCGCGGAGCAGGCGCAGCGCGTCGTCGCTGGAGAGCTCGCGGCCATCGAGCGCGTCGTCCAGGATGCGTGCCACCACCGGGTCGATGCCCGCCAGGAGTCGATCGATGCTCATGCCGCGGCCTCCCGTCCGCCTTCCACCCAGCCCTGCTCGTCCACCCGCGCCAGGGCGGCCTCGCGCACGGCGGGATCGAATCGCTCGGGCCGGCCGAGGAGGTCGTCCGGATAGACCGGAAGCCGCTCGACCAGCCGGTGCCCCGCCGCCTCGGTGCGGCGGCGGAGCTCCCCCAAGGTAGGCCAGGGAGCTTCGGGATTGATGAAGTCGAGGGTCACCGGCGACACCCCGCCCCAGTCGTTCAGGCCCGAGCCCAGCAGCAGCTCCAGCACCTCCGGCGCCAGGTTGGGCGGGGCCTGGACGTTCCGCCCGGGCCCCATCACCAGGCGCGTGAGGGCGACCCAGCCCGCCACCTCCGCGTCGCCCATGGGGGTCTCGGCGCGCATGGCGGTGCCCGGCTTCGGGTGGAAGGGCTGCACGATGGTCTCCTGGATGTGCCCGTAGCGGTCGTCCAGCTCGCGGATGGCAAAGAGGGTGTCGACGCGCTCCTCGACGGTCTCGCCGATCCCCAGCAGGATGCCGCTGGTGAAGGGGATCCCCAGCTCGCCCGCCTCCTGGTGCATGCGCAGGCGTACCGCGGGCTTCTTGTCCGGCGCGTGGAAGTGCGGACCCCCGCGGGCACAGAGCCTCTCGCTGGTGGACTCGAGCATCAGCCCCAGCGATGCGTTCCAACGGCGCAGCCCGCGCATCTCGTCCGACGAGAGGATGCCGGCGTTGGTGTGCGGGAGCATTCCGCCCTCGAAGGCCACCCGGCAGGCATCCTCCAGGTAGGCGGGCGTGGTCGCGAAGCCGCGCGCCGAGAGCCACCGGCGGTGCTCTGCGTAGGCGATCTCGGGCTTGTCTCCCAGGCAGAAGAGCGCCTCGATGCAGCCGGTGGCCACACCGCCGCGCACCACCTCGGCCACCTCGTCGAGCTCGTAGGTGTGGGCCTCGGGGGAGTCCGGCTGCTTGGCGAAGGTGCAGTAGCGACAGCGGTCACGGCACAGGTTGGTGAGCGGGATGAACACGTTGCGCGAGAACGAGACCACTTCGCCCTTGCCACGCCGCTTGCTTTCGAGGGCACCTGCGCGCACGGCGTCGCGCAGCAGCGGATCGCCCAGGGCCGCGGCCAGGCGCCCGGCCTCGGCGCGGCCGAGGACGCCCGCGTCCAGCGCCTCCGCCACGAGACGCTCGGCCTCGCGCAGGGAGAGGGGCGTGGATGCGGAAGCGCTCATTCAGGCCTCGGCGTCGACCCCGATCCAGGCGCGCAGCTGGGCGGGATCGGTCTGGTGCAGGAACTCGCCCACCGGGAGTCCCTCGCCGTTGTGCTCCTTCACGGCGCGGAAGAGGCCCACCAGGGCCGGCACCATGTCTTCGCCCGGGAGGCGCGGGTACAGAGTATGGGCGAGCCGGCTGCCCTCCCGGGAGCCGCCCACCAGGATCACGTGGTCGTTCTTTCCGTAGCCGTAGATCCCCACCTCGGCCGAAGGCGGGCGTGCGCAGTTGTTGGGGCACCCGGTCATCCGGATCACCGCGTCCACGTCGCCGAGGCCGGCGGCCTCGATCGCGTCGATGTAGGCCGGCAGGATGTTCTCGGCATCGGTCATGGCCAGACCGCAGGTGGGCTTCGCGGGACAGGCCATCGCGTTGCGCCTCACGATCGAGATCGTCTCGGGCGCCGCGACCCCCTCCTCGCGCAGGATGGCCTCCAGCGCCTCGCGCTCGCGCACGTTGCAGAGCACCAGATCCTGCTGGGGGGTGAGCCGCACGGAGACGCCCAGCTCCTCGGTGGCGCGGCGCACGGCCCCGCGCAGCGCCCCGCCGAGCCGGCCGTTCTCGACCGAGATCCCGTAGTAGCCGCCTCCTCCGCGCTGCTCGTGCCAGCCCAGGTGCAGATCCATCGGCGGCAGCGGCACCGGCGTGGCCTCCGACAGCGTGATGCCGTGGGCCTCCGCCAGCTCCTTCTTCACGCGCTCCAGGCCCAGCCGGCGGATGGTGTACTTCCAGCGCGCCCCCTTGCGGTTCTTGCGTTCACCGTGGTCGCGCTGGATGGCGGCGATCCCGCACACCGCATCCACCACCTGCTCGCGGCGGATGCGACCCAGGTAGAGTCCCATCAGGGCGGCGGTGGCGGGGTTGTTGTGGGAGAGACCCATGCCGCCGCCGCTGTAGAGATCCCAGGCCGTGCCGTCCGGATCGGCGGGCACGAGGCCCACGTCCTGGGTGAGGACGTCGACCGAGTTGTCCGTGGGATGCGCGATCCCCACCTTGAACTTGCGCGGCAGGTAGTGCTTGCCGTACAGCGGCTCCTCGGGAGTCAGGTTCTTCGAGCCGTCTCCGGTCTGCAGGAAGACCTGCAGGTAGGCGCCGGTGCGCGGCGCCAGGGCGTCGGCGATGGCCTGGGCGAGCTCGCTGCCTCGCACGTCGTGCACCGGATCCAGGCCATCCGCCGGCGAGCACATGGTGTTGCGGTTGACGTCGCCGCAGGCCGCCAGGGTGCCGCCCTCGAGGTACGCCTCGTTCAGGTGACGCACCAGCGGCCGCAGGTCCTTCCCCTTGACGCGGTGGTACTGGATCGCCTGGCGCGAGGTGATGCGCAGGCTGCCGTCCGCGTAGAGGTCTGCGGTCTCGTCGAGCGCCTTCCACTGGGCCGGGGAGAGGAGTCCGCCCCCGGGGCACTTGATGCGGATCATGAAGACCAGGTCACCGGTCTTGCGTCCGCGCTCCCCGCGGATCTGCTGCTTGTAGATCCCGAAGAACTTGGAGAGCTCCTTGGCCACGTTGCCGATGGTGTCGGCCTCGCCCGCCTCCATCGCCGCGAGCTCGTCGCCGAACGTATGGGGGCTCTTCGGGTCGAGGACGTGGAAGAGCCCGTCGCTCTCGAGCTTGATGCGCTCGTTCTTGGACATCTCCTCGACCGGCGAATTGTCGAGGGTGACCGGGGGCTTGGGGGAAGGCTCCCAGGCCATGGTGGGCTCCTTTCGAGGGCGCGAAGCGGGGATTCTAGCGACTTTTCGCGGGCTTGTAGACGTTGACGCCGCGCTCCGGAGCGGTCCGCCAGCGGCGGTGGATCCAGCTCCAGTGGTCCGGGGCGCTGCGGATCGCGTCTTCGATGGCGGCGGTCATGCGTCGTGTGTTTTCGATGACCGCGGCGTCCCCATCGTCACCGGCGGGCACCATCTCGATGGCGGGAGAGAAGCGCGCGATCCGACCCACCCCGTCCGCAGCGCGGTAGAGGAAGCCCGGGACGACCGGCGCACCCGTGCGCATGGCGAGACGGGCCACGGCGTCGCGGGTACAAGCGGGCCGCCCGAAGAACGGGACGAAGACACCTTCCTCCCGGGGGGTGTCCTGGTCCAGGGGCATTCCCACAGCGAGCCCGTCGCGCAGGGCGCGCATCACGGCCCGGGCGGCGGAGCCCCTGCGCAGCGGCTGGACCCCGCTCGCGTTGCGCCACCACGCGAGCAGGCGCCCGAGCACCGCGTTGCCCTGCTCGCGCTGCACCACGGCGACGGGGATGCCGCGGGCCGCGCACGCCCCGCTGAAGAGCTCGAAGGTGCCGAAGTGCGCCGTCAGCAGGATGAACCCGCCCGACTCGCTGGCTCCACGGGCCGCCTCCACGTGCTCGAAGCCCTCGAAGCGAACGAGCGCCTCGGACGATTCAGGATCCAGGTGCGCGATCTCGGCCACGTCGGCCAGGCTCTCGGCCAGGTGGGCGAAGGACTCCACCAGGATCGCGCGCCGCTCCCGGGCGCTCTTCTCGGGGAAGGCGATCGCCAGGTTGGTCGCGGCCACGTCGGTGCGCGGAAGCCCCAGGCGGGCCCAGCTGCGCCCCACGCCGCGGCAGGCGGCCAGCGCCACTCGCCGGGGGAGCAGGCGAACCAGGGTGAGGAGACCCCGGGCGAGCCGAAACAGGACCTCTTCGAGCAGGGGGATCAGTCCCGGCCGCGGGTGATGCGGACTCCGGCGTACTCGAGGACGCCGGCGATGGGCCTGGGCTTGCGCACCGTGACGGTGATGCGTCTCGCATCCTCGAACTTGCCCAGAACCGCCTCGGCGATGCGCGCCGCCAGGGCCTCGACCAGCTTGTGCTCGTGGTTGGACGCCACGTCCTCGGCGATCTCGTAGATGCGCTTGTAGTGGATCGTCGAGCGGATGTGGTCGGTGCGTCCCGCGCTGGAGAGGTCGCAGGACACCTCGAGGTCGAGCGTGACGGGCCGACGCATGCGCCGCTCGGCGGCCGTCACTCCCAGGGCCGCGGGGATCTGGATTCCCTCGAGCAGGATGACGTCTTCCATCCTAGCCTCCGATCTGCGACATGGTCCGCTCGGGCTTCACGAAGAGCCCGTCGGTGATGTGGTGCTTCTTCTCCTTGGTCGCCACGGCTGCACCGAGGAGGGCAGCCAGCTCTTTGTCGTCGGCGCCCGCGCGCAGCGGGCCCAGGAGATCGTTCTCGCGCAGCGAGAAGAGACAGGTGCGGATCTTGCCGTCGGCGGTCAGGCGGATGCGGTTGCAGGTGGAGCAGAAGGGCTGCGTAACCGAGTCGATGAAGCCCACCGAGCCGGGGGCACCGTCGCGGAAGAGCCAGTCCCGGCTCGGTGCGTGCGGGTCCTGGTCCGGATCGGGCTCGATCGGGAAGACCTCGGCGATCCGCTCGCGCAGCTCCTTGCCCGGCACCATCACGTCCGTGCCCCACTTGGTGCCGTGCTCGAGGGGCATGAACTCGATGAAGCGCACGTCGAAGGCGCGCTCGCGGGCCAGGCGCGCGAAGTCGACCACCTCGTCGTCGTTCTGCCCGCGGATCACGACGCAGTTGAGCGAGATGTGGCCGAAGCCCGCTGCGTCGGCCGCGTCGATCCCGCCCATCACCTGGGCGTGCATGTCGCGGTTGGTGAGCTTGCGGAACTTGTCCGGGTCCAGCGAATCCAGGCTGATGTTCACCCGCTCCAGTCCCGCCTGGCGCAGTGGGACCGCCAGCCGGTCGAGCTGGGTGGCGTTGCTGGTGAGGGCCAGGTCCTCGAGACCGGGCAGACGGGCGAGCCGCGCGATCAGCGTGGGCAGGTCCTTGCGCAACAGGGGCTCGCCCCCGGTGACGCGGAGACGGCGCACCCCCCCCTCCAGGGCCACCCGCGCCACCCGTTCGATCTCCTCGAAGGAGAGCAGCGACTTGCGGGGGAGCCACTCCACGTCCTCCGGCATGCAGTAGAAGCAGCGCAGGTCGCAGCGGTCGGTCACCGAGATGCGCAGACTCTCGATGCGCCGCGCGTAGCGGTCCGTGAGGAGCGGGAGGCCGGAGCTCGCCATGAGCCCGGGAGGGTAGCGATTCAGGGCCCCGGCGAGCGAACGCGCCGGGAGCGGCTTGACGGACCCCTCCGGACGCCGGACCCTCGCCCGCCATGGCGGACCCCACCCTCGACGAGATCGTCGCGCGCGAGGCGGCGCACTTCCTTCCCGTGGTGAACCGGCTCCCGGTCGCGCTGGTCTCCGGCAGCGGCTCGCGCGTGCGCGACGTGGCGGGCAGGGAGTACGTCGATCTCACTGGGGGCTGGGGGGTGACCGCCATCGGGCACTGTCACCCGGCCCTGGTGGAGGCGATCAGCGACCAGGCCGGCCGCCTGATGCAGACCACCAACCTCTTCTACACGGTCCCCCAGCTCGACCTGATCGAGAAGCTCGCCGAGATCACGCCAGAGGGCATCACGCGGAGCTTCCTGGTCTCGAGCGGCGCCGAGGCGGTGGAGGGCGCCCTCAAGCTGGCGCACCGTGCGACCGGTCGGCGCCAGTTCGTGGCGACCCACGGATCGTTCCACGGGCGCACCCTGGGCGGCCTCTCGGTGATCGGCCAGGCCAGGCACCGCGAGCGATACGCCGCGATCCTGCCCGAGCAGCAGTTCGTTCCGTACGGGGATCTCGACGCGACGGCGGCGGCGGTGGGCGAGCAGACCGCCGCGGTGATCGTGGAGCCGGTGCAGGGCGAGGGGGGTGTGAACGTTCCGCCCGAGCGCTACCTGCCGGAGCTGCGCGAGATCTGCGACCGGGCGGGCGCACTCCTCATCGCCGACGAGATCCAGACCGGGATCGGGCGCACCGGCCGCTGGCTGGCGGTGGAGCACAGCGGAGTCACGCCGGACATCCTCACCCTGGGAAAGGGGCTCGGCGGCGGCTTCCCGGTGGCGGCCTTCCTGTGCACGGAGGACGTGGCCAAGACCGTCGAGCCCGGCGACCACGGGGGCACCTACGCGGGAAACCCCCTGGCCGCCGCCGCCGCGAACGCAGTCCTGGCGGTGATCGAGGAGGAAGGCCTCGTCGAGCGGGCCGCCGCCCTGGGCGAGGAGCTGCGCGGGCGCATGCAGGGCTTCGCGGGCGCGAACCCCGGCGTGGTGGCGTCGATCCGCGGGCGCGGCCTCCTGGTGGGGATGGAGCTGGCCGACGCGGAGATCGCGACCTCGATCCCGAGGCGCGCCATCGATGCCGGCGTGCTGGTCAACGTGACCGCGGGCAACGTCGTGCGCCTCTTCCCGCCGCTCAACATCCCCGAGGACGATCTCTGGCCGGCGCTGGACACCGTGTTCCAGCTCACGCGCCCCTAGCCGTCCCGCGCGCGCCCGCTTCAGGGTACCCTGTGCCGCCCGGGTGGTGAGGCGGAGGTGCGCGCGATGCAGGGTGTGATGAACGGCGTCAAGGTGCTCGAGGTCGCCCAGTGGTGGTTCGTGCCCGCCGCGGGCGCGGTGCTCGCCGACTGGGGTGCCGACGTCATCAAGATCGAGCACCCGGTGATGGGCGACGGCCAGCGCGGACTGGCGGCGGTGGGCTTCAAGTCCACCGAGGGGAACGTGGACTTCATGATGCAGCAGTCCAACCGCGGAAAGCGCAGTGTCGGCCTGGACATCGCGCACCCGGACGGGCTCGCTCTCCTCTACGAGATGGCGAAGCAGTGCGACGTCTTCCTCACCAACTTCCTGCCGGACGCGCGGCAGCGTCTCAAGATCGACGTGGAGGACATCCGCAAGGTCAACCCGGACATCATCTACGTGCGGGGCTCCGGTCAGGGACCGAAGGGCCCCCAGGCGGGGAAGGGCGGCTACGACGCCACCTCGTTCTGGTCGCGCGGTGGCGTCGCGCACTCGCTCACGCCGCCGGACCTGGCGAACCCGGTGATGCAGCGCGCGGCGTTCGGCGACTCGATCGGTGCCATGACCGTGGCGGGCGGGATCGCGGCGGCCCTCTTCGGGCGCGAGCGGACGGGCGAAGCGAGCGTGGTGGACGTCTCTCTCCTCAATACCGCCATGTGGGTGCTGGGCCCGGACGTCGTGGCGAGCCCCCTGGTGAAGAAGGAGGGCGGCTTCATCCCGCGCTTCTCGCGCAAGCAGGCGCCGAACCCGGTCGGGAACTCCTACAAGACGAAGGACGACCGCTGGCTGCTCCTGATGATGCTGCAGCCGGACAAGCACTTCGCGGACTTCTGCCACAAGGTGGGACACCCGGAGTGGGCGACGGACGAGCGCTTCGCCGCAGCGCCCGAACGCTTCCAGAACCGCGAGGCGCTGATCGGGATGCTCGACGAGATGTTCGCCGAGCACACGCTCGCCGAGTGGACGGAGAAGCTGGCCGACATCGAGGGCCCGTGGGCGCCGATGCAGAGCGTCGCCGAGATCCACGACGACGTCCAGGTGATCGCGAACGGCTACCTGCCGGACGTGGACGGCGCGGACAAGGGCCACTTCAAGCTCGTCGCGAGCCCGGTGCAGTTCGACGAAGAGCCGCTCGAGCTGCGCGGACCCAGCCCGGAGATGGGCCAGAACACCGAGGAGGTGCTCCTCGAGATGGGCGTCGAGTGGGACGCGATCGCCGAGCTGAAGGAGGCCGGCGCGATCAACTAGGCGGCGATCGCGTCCACCAGTCCCCACTCGCGGGCGCTGGGGGCGTCGAGGGGCTGGGCGGAGAGGGCGAGCCAGGCGGTGCGCTGGCGGCCGATCCTGCGCGGGAGGCTGGCGGTTCCGCCCGCGCCGGGGATGAGGCCCATGCGGATCTCGGGGAGCTGGAAGGTGGCGTCCGGGCGGGCGACGACGCGGCCCGCAAAGGCCGGGAGCTCGCTGCCGGCACCGACGCAGGGGCCGTGGACCCGTGCCTCGACGCGCGGGGCGATCTCGGCGAGGAGACGCGCCGCGCTGCGGCCCGTGCGGATGGCGTGCGCGGTCGCCGGATCGGGGAGCGTGCCGAACTCGAAGAGATCGCCCCCGGACGAGAAGCAGGGGCCGGCGCCCTCGAGGACCACGCGCACGGCGGGGTCGGCGGCGGCAGCGGCGAGGCTCTCGCAGAGGGCGTCGCGCATCTCTGCGGAGTACGCGTTGCGACGCTCGGGGCGGTTGAGGCGGATGCGCAGGACGTCGCCGTCGCGAAGCGCCTCGACGGCGGGCTCGGGGTTGGCGGCGGGCGCCTTCGGCGGCGGACGGTCCGCGAGCCAGGCGGCGAACTCCGGTCCGGACTGGAGCGTCGAGTAGGCGAGGGACTCGGCGACGAGGGCCTGCTGGAGGTCGAGATGGGTGCCCTGGCGGAGGAGCTGGACGAGGGCGGCGGACGCCTGCGGGCTGGTCCTGGTCGCCTCGAGCACCGGCGCGGGATCGCAGTCGCCTGCGACGTGGACGTCGAAGGCGTCGAGCAGCGCGGCGCCGGACGGGGACGCGCGATCGGCCTCGAGTGCAACGCTGGGGACGTGCAGACGGCGCAGCCGCTCGGCGCTGGAGAGATCGGGGGCGTCGCCGCTGACGTCGACGACGAGGACGGTCTCGGGTCCGAGCGGAGACCAGATCTCGGGGCTGGCCGGATCGCGCAGGCGATCCAGGGCTTCGGCCAGCGGGAGTGCGGCGCTCACGCTTCTCCGGCGAGGTCGGCACGGACCACGCGGCGCAGCAGCTTTCCGGTCTCGTTGTAGGGGAGCTCGTCGCGGAAGACGATGCGCTGCGGGACGCGGGAGGAGCGCAGCCGCTCCTTGACGAGGGCGCGCAGCGCCTCGGGCTCCACCGGCTCGCGGGCGACGACTGCGGCCGCGACGGCCTCGCCCCACTCTTCGTCGGGCACGCCCACCACCGCGCAGTCGGCGACGGCGGGGTGCTCGAGGAGGACGTCCTCGATCTCACCGGGGCTCATGTTCTCGCCTCCGCGCACGATGACGTCGTCGCTGCGGCCCTCGAGGAAGAGGTAGCCCTCCTCGTCGAGGGAGCCCGCGTCCCGGGTCGGGAACCAGCCGTCGTCGGTGAGGGCGGGGCCGCGTCCCAGGTACTCGCCGGAGACCTGCTCGCCGCGCACGTGGATCTCGCCGCGCTCGCCGGCGGGAACCGGCGCGCCCTCGGCGTCGCGGATCTCGACCTCGACGGTGGGGAGCGGACGGCCGACGGACACGAGCCGCCGGCGCTCCTGCGGCTCTTCACCGGCCGCTGCCGCGCGGTGGTCCTCGGGCGTGAGGACGGAGATGGTCGAGCTGGTCTCGGTGAGTCCGTAGGCGTTGGTGAAGTCGGTCTCGGGGAAGAGCTTCATGGCGCGCTCGATGACGGGCTGGGGCATCTTGCCGCCGCCGTAGGCCAGGGCGCGCAGTGCCGGGAGCTCGGCGCTGCCGGCGCCTTCGAGGACGTCGACGATGCGCGAGAGCATCGTCGGCACGACGAAGGCGTGGGTGACGCGCTCGCGGCGCGCCAGCTCGAGCCAGCCCTCCGGGTCGAAGCTCGGGAGCTGCACGATGCGGCGACCCGCGTAGATCGACGAGAGCGTCGCCGCGATCCCGGCGATGTGATACGGCGGCACCGACACGAGGGTGGCCTCGTCCTCGCCGGCGGCACCGAACTCGACCGATCCCAGGATGTAGGAGACCAGGTGCTTGTGGCGCAGCACGGCGGCCTTGGGCGCTCCCGTCGTACCGCTCGTGAAGAGGAGGACCGCGATCTCCTCCGGGTCCATCCCCCACTCCTCTGGATCGCCGCCCGCTCGGGCACGCGAGAGGAAGCGCTCGCGATCCTCCTCGCCGCGCACCAGGTGAGCGGGCTCCACGCGCGCCAGGAGCGCATCCAGCTCGTCGCCGGTCAGCCGGTAGTTGAGCGGCACGAAGGGCATGCCGGCCCAGCCGCTGGCGAAGAGCATCACCGGCAGGGCCGGACTCGAGACGTCCAGGAGCGCGGCGTGCTTCGCGCCGCTCTCGCGCAGGAGCGAACCGGCGCCCGCGGCAGCGGCGAAGAGCTCGCCGTAGGTGAATCGCTCGTCTCCCGAGACCAGCGCCACGCGGTCGCCGTAGCCCGCGTGGGCCATCTCGAGCAGCATCATCACGTTCATGGGGGGTCCGTCAATCGGAGGCGGGAAGAGGCTTGGCGCCCTTGATGGCGAGAGCCGTACCGCCGACCGAGAGGGATCCCTCGCCCGGCTTGGTGCACAGCACCTCGAGGCTTCCGGCCTCGTTCACGTAGCGCTTGCCGAGCTGGGTGCCTTCCTTGAAGTCCGGCGACGGCTCGCCGCCGCCCGGCTCGGCGTCGATGGCGAGCATGGGCGCGCCGCCACAGGCGAGCTCGACGCCCTCGTCCTTCGGCGCCGCCACCACCATCACTTCGGTGGCGCACACGGCGCTGCGCATTCGCGTTCCGGGCTTGATCTCGGCCATCTCGAATCTCCGTCGATGCTAGTGTGTCGGATTCCGGGAGAGGACGAAAGGTGGACGGGGCGACCCTGGATCCGCAGCTCGCCTGGGCCCGCTCCGGTGCGATGGCGTTGACCGGGCCCGCAGATGGAACGCCGCGTCTCGCGCCGGGCCCGCTGGCCGCTTTCGCAAGCGCGGAGGTGGATGCGCTGGCCGAGGCCAGCGGCGGCGAGGCTCTGCGCGGGCTCGACGGCGCGCAGCTCCTGGGCGAGCGCGCGGCCGTCGCAGGGCTGGTGCGGCGCGGCCGAAGCTCGCCCGGGGGTAGCTGCCGTCTGCTGCCCGGCGCCGACGGCTGGCTCGCCGTGAACCTGGCACGCCCGGCCGACGTCCGGGCCCTGCCTGCCTGGCTCGAGACCGACCCGCAGGAGATTCCCGAGGAGGACCCCTGGAGCGCGATCGGGGAGTGCTGCGCCGGGCGCCCGACGCGCGAGCTGGTCTTCCGCGCGCGTCTCCTCGGCCTGCCCGTGGCGCACGCCGCTGGGCCTCCGAACGACCGCTCCGCCGGGCACCGCATCGTCGCGCGCGGATCGCGCCGCGAGCGGCCCGGGGTGATGCGCGTCCTCGACCTCGCCTCCCTCTGGGCCGGCCCGCTCTGCGCACACCTGCTGGGCCTCGCGGGTGCCGACGTCATCAAGGTGGAGAGCCCCTGGCGACCCGACGGCGCTCGCTTCGGGCCGCGCGGCTTCTTCGATCGCATCAACGCCGGCAAGCGCTGTGTCGCGCTGGACCTGCGCCGCGCGGAGGGACGCGCCGCCCTGCGCCGGCTGGTCGCCACCGCCGACGTGGTGGTCGAGTCGGCGCGCCCCCGCGCGCTGCAGCAGCTGGGCATCCACGCCGAGGAGCTGGTGGCCGAGGTTCCCGGCCTGGTCTGGGTCTCCATCACCGGCTACGGGCGCGACTCCGCCGGCGTCGCGTTCGGCGACGACGCGGCGTGCGCCGCGGGCCTGGCGGCCGCCGTAGGCACATACGACGCCCCCCTCTTCTGCGGCGACGCGATCGCCGATCCCCTGGCGGGCATCCAGGCGGCGCGCGCGGCGTGGCAGGCCCGCGCGCGCGGCGGCGGCGTCCTCATCGACGTGGCGCTCCGCGACGCGGCGGTCAGGGCCGCCGCCGCTGCGGTGCCCGCCGCCCGGGTGGTGCGCCGCCGCGACGCCTGGTGGGTCGAGAGCGCGGGCGGGGCGGCCCGGGTGGAGGCCCCGCGCGCGCGCCCACTCCTCGCCGCTGCGCGGCCGCTCGGCGCCGACACGGGAAGCCTGGCGTGCTGATCCTCGCCGCGGAGGTCCCGGGCCACGGGGTGCGCGACGTGCGCATCCGCGCCGGCCGCATCGCCTCCATCACGGCGCCGCTCCAGGATCGTCGGCCCCTCGGCGAGGCGACGCTCGACGCCCGCGGCGGCGCGCTGCTGCCCGGACTCTGGGACCACCACGTCCACATCCTCTCGCTGGCCGCCTCCCTGCGATCGCTGCGCTGCGGGCCGCCGGAGGTCGAGAGTCCCGAAGACCTCGCGCGCGCCCTGCGCGCGGTGCCCGGGGCCGGCTGGATCCGCGGCGTCGGGTACCACGAGTCGGTAGCCGGCGACCTGGACCGGCGGATCCTGGACGCGTGGGTC
>JANQFA010000196.1 GCA_028278065.1 Myxococcota bacterium | reverse complement strand
GCGCTGGCTGTCCTCGGTTTCGCACGTGCTGTCGGCGGCGTAGAAGGTGTCGATGCAGGCGAGGAGCCCGGTGGGCGCTCCCGGACCGCCGCAGCGCGTGGTGGCGAGTCCGCAGGGCAGGGCGGCGCCCTCGGGCGTCACGGCCACCGACACCGGGCCGACGAAGCCCTCGTCGGGCGTGCGGAACGCCAGCGAATCCGCCGAGACGGTCGGAGACAGATCGTCGCGACACACGGCGGTCCCGCCCCCGAGCGAGCCCTGGCATGCCGCGAGCTGGCCCGCCAGGGAGCTGCAGCTCCCTGCGCTCGGGATGACGACCGCGTTCGCCGCGCCCTCGGGCGGCTCGTACACGAGCGTCGTGACGCTGCCGGTCGTGCTCGCTTCCAGCGTGATGTCGTCGAGGACGTACGTATCGGTGAAGAAGTCGAGCTGTCCGATGATCACCAGCTCGTCCACCTGGGCCATGAGTGCGGACCAGGTGCCGCTCGTGACGACCCAGTCTGCCGGCGGAGTCTGGGTGTTGATCGGCGCCGACATCGGCGTCACGACCGGAAGGAATCCGAGGAATGGCCGGTACGCGGCGCTGCCGCCGGGCCCGCTGATCCGCACCACCGGAACACTGCCGTCGAGGAACGTGTTCTCGAAGGTCACCAACAGCCACGTCAGGCGCGTGACGCCGCGCGAGCTCCAGTCGCCGAGGAATTGCGCCGGCGCTCGTGCACCCTCGCCGGTTCCACAGCACACTGCATCGGCGACGATCGACGGAGTGCCGAGACCGATGTCGATCACGCCGAAGAAGGCGGCGTCGCCGTCCTGCGTCCACCCCTCCAGGGTTCCGCTGTTGAAGTCGCTGAGGGTGTTGTTCGGAGTGCCGCCGTCGAAGCCGGCCGAGCCCGCCTCACACCCGGCCGTGTCGATCGAGATCCGCAGCGGGTCGTTCGGGCCCGCGTAGACCCGGTTCAGGCTCCCGCTCTCGCCGCGATACAGGATCTCGGGCTGCGGAATGACGTCGCAGATCGCCCCGGCAGGGGGTGCGACTGCCAGCTGCAGCGCGCCGGCCACGAGGGCCGCCATGAGGTGGATCGAGAGGGTTCCGGGCTTGGGGCTACCGAGCATTCGTGACTCCGTTGAGCATTCGACCGGCGTGATTCTACGCAGGAGGGCAGGCCGGTGGGTGTGAAGACCTTCACCGCGGAGACAAAATGCTCCGTGAGAAACGCCGCGACCCCCCTGGGGTTCGAGCCTGGCCGCTCTCCCGCACCCTGATGGTCGCGGCAGCTCGGGCGGAAGCCCTCTGATCATTCCCTGAAAGGGCATGAAAAGGGGTTCGCGACCCCGCTCAGAGCGGTCCGTCGAGGCCGGCGATGTGCAGAAGAGGAGGGAAGCGCGGGTCGTCGCGATACGGATCGAAGACGGGGTTTACCTTGAGGTACCAGGGGTGACGATTTCGTACCTCGCGCCCGAGGCAGACGAAGAGCCTGTCCGCATCGCCCAGCTGCGCATAGACGGCGGCGGCGACCGACGCGTTCGTGCCACACGTGTCGCCACTGCGCCGTCTGGAGACGGCCTGCAGGACGGCCAGCGTGCGATCCGGTCCGAGCAGGCGTCCCAGGACGCGCACGCCCGGCCGCAGCAGAGGCGGCGACCAGAGGAGCAGGGCCTCCTGGGCTCCCCCCGGCTCCCCCATGGAGCGGTAGACGAGAGCCAGCTGCCCCGGGACCTCGGCCCGCTCCGGGCTCAGCTCGAGGCTGCGGCGCAGGAAGGCGACGGCGGTCTCGTGCTCGCCGAGGAAGAAGTGGACGCGCCCCATCAGCAGGTTGAGTCCCGGGGAGAGCGGGTCGATCCGCAGCGCCCGGTAGAGCGATGCGCGGGCCTCCTCGAGGTGGCCGGTGCGCATCAGCAGGACCCCCAGGCCACGATGCGGGTGGGAGTGGCCCGGGTCGAGCTCCACCGCGCGTCGCAAGGCCCGTTCGGCTGCCTCCCAGTCACGGTGCTTCGACTGCAGCACCGAGGCGCGGGCGTGCTGCGCCCAGGCATCCGCGGGGTCGAGCTCGACCGCGCGCCGGGATGCCGCCTCGGCGCGCGCGAGGAGCGGGCCGTCGTACGGCTCGGCGCTGAAGTTGACCCAGAGATTGTGCAGGCTGCCCGCGAGGGCGGCGTGGGCGGGGGCGTAGTCCGGCTCCAGCGCGATCACGGCCCCGAAGTGCTCGATGGCCTCGCGTACACCCGCCTCGGTGCCCCTCCGCCTGGCGGCCCATCCACGCAGGTAGAGATCGTATGCGGCAAAGGACGGCGCGCTGCGGGCCTCAAGGCCGGTCGACGCCGGCAGGCCGAGGTCGCGCTCGAGGCTCCGCGCCACCTCCGCCGCGATCTCGGCCTGGACCTCCAGGAGGTCATCGGTGGTCCGATCCCATGTGCGAGACCAGCGGTGTCGGCCACTGGCCGCGTCGATGAGCTGGACGGTCACCCGCACGCGTTCGCCTTCGCGGCGTACGCTGCCTTCGACCAGGCTGCCCACCTCCAGGCGTTCACCGATCGCGCGGGCATCCAGACCCTGGCGGTGGAGCGCCGCGGCCGAGGTGCGAGCCACCACCGCCAGGCCGGGCGCCCGGGCCGTCGCGTGGGTGATCTCTTCGGTCAGGCCCCCAGCCAGGTGGCCCTGGTCGTCGCCCGGACTCAGGTCGTCGAAGGGCAGCACCGCCAGGACGTGCGACGGGGCGTGCATCGGAGGGAGCTGGGGCGGGGGCGGTGCGGGAACCGGAGCGGGTCGGGCCAGTGCGATCAGCCCGACGAGCACCACCGCCGCTCCGAGCGCGCTGGGGAGTCGCCAGCGGCGGTCCTTCTGGATTGCCGGGGGTGTCTCGTCCGCCACGGCTGAGACGGGCACGCCGAGTCCGTAGCCCCGTCCATGCACCGTGCGGACGATCGTGGCCTCCTCGCCGGAGGCCTCCCCGAGCACCCGTCGGAGCTGGCTCACGCACTGGGCCAGCGAGTTCTCGCCAACGTTGGTTCCCGGCCAGAGCGCCTCGAGGAGCTCCTCCTTGGACACCACCTCGGGCGCCCGCTCCACCAGGAGGA
Source organism: Myxococcota bacterium (assembly GCA_028278065.1). Taxonomy (GTDB): domain Bacteria; phylum Myxococcota_A; class UBA9160; order UBA9160; family JAFDET01; genus JAFDET01. Next base: position 20,551 of record JANQFA010000196.1, on the reverse strand, counting down.
TCAGCAGGTCGAGGGGCTTGGGGCGGAGCTGGAGCGGCTCGCCGGCCCGCTGCAGCGTGTAGCGCTCGACGTCGAGGCTGAAGCCCGAGAACCGGTACCGCATTGGACTCCGCTTGCCGCGCGCCACACCCGACGCAGCCATCGGGGTGATTCTAGCCGGCTGCGATTCGCTTCAGGGACAGCTCGACGGTGCGGGTGCATCCTCGGCGAGGAGCGTCGCCGCGTCGGGCGAAGTGTGAAGTCCTGCACAGAGACGCGGTGTCTCGTGGCGAGTGCTCGATCAGTCGGGGAGAAGCCCGACTCCCTTCTCCTGCATACGCTCGATCGTGGGTTGCATGTCGAGACGCTCGGCCTCCGCGCGCGCACGCGTCAGCCATCGCTCGGCTCTCCGGTGTTTCCCCGAGAGAGCGTGGCGCATCGCCTCCAACGCGTACACCTCGGGGCGACGGCAGGCGACCCGGCGCGCAGAGCGCAGGGCAGCGCGGGCGGCGCGCCGGGCGCGCGCTCGTCGCCGTCGGCCCGGATCTCGCCGGAGGGCGTCGAGCTCGAGCAGGAGGCGCGAGCGCAGGACCGCGCTCTTCTGGTAGGGCGGGACCACGCCGGTCGCGCTCGCCAGCAGGCGCTCCGCCGACTCCAGGCTCCGCGCGGCGGCGTCGGGATCGCCCGCGTGGATCTCGGCCTTGGCGCGTGTCCCCAGCGCGAGGATGTTGAGGAGCGGGTCGTCGTGCTGGGTGTAGTGCCGATCCGCCGCCTCCACCGCGTCCTCCCAGAGGCCCTGCTCCAGGTAGAGGAAGGCGGTCAGGCCGTGCAGGGACGAGAGCGCCAGGTCGTACTGGTAGAGGTCCGCGATCTCCTCGAGACGCTCCATCACGGCGATGGCCTCCTCGAAGCGGCCCTGGCAGATGCGCTTCTCGGCGGCGAAGGCCAGGTAGTTGGTGACGTCGAAGAGCTGGCCGTTGCGGATGCGGTCGCGCACGAACTCGTCCGGAAGCTCGTTCTGGTCGCTCCAGCGGCCGGACAGGACGTCGTGGAACGCGTTCATGAACCCGAACACCATGCGCTCCTCGGCGTCGTCGGGATCGACGAGGTCTCGCGCCAGCTTCAGGAACCGCTCGCTCACCGCGAAGGAGACGCCGCCGTAGGAGAAGATCCCCACGGTAGACGCGAACTGCCCGCCGGCCAGCGGCATGGTCGTGGGGTCGGCGCCGTCCAGCCGGCGCAGACCGTCCATCCAATCGAACAGGTAGCGGTCGGGGGCGCTCGTCGTCTGCGCCCGGGCGCGATCGTAGATGAGCTCCTGGACCGCCTTCTGCTCTTCCGTTGCGGGAGGCCGGTCGCGGCGGACGGCGGGCACGTAGAGTCGTGTCAGCACGACCACGAGGTCGCGCACCAGGCGCAGCGCGAGCCGCACGCGGTCGTCCGTGACCTCGACACCCCGGTGGCGCAGTGCCTCGTCGAAGTGATCGATCGCCTCCACGTAGTGCCCCCGGTTCGCGAGGGCCATCGCGATGCTGCGCTCGAGCACGGCCATCTTCTCCGGATCGCCCGACTCCCCGTGGAGCTCGATGAAGACGGCGGAGGCCTCGCGGAAGAAGCGCAGCGCTTCGTCCGGCGCGGCCGCTCGGGCGGCCTCGTCGCCCGCGCGAAAGAGGTACGCCTCGGCGCGCCGGGCATCCCGACCGCGGGTGAAGTGGTAGGCGAGCATCGCGTGGTAGCCGGGGGCCACGTCGCTCACGCGCGCCTCGATGGCGTGGCCGATCTCGCGGTGTAGCGCCTCGCGGCGGTCGCTCACGATCGTGTCGTAGACCACCTCCTGGATGAGCGGGTGCTTGAAGCGGTACTCGCCCGTGCGCGCGCTGATCGTGAGGAGCTCGGCGGCGACCAGGGCCTCGAGCAGCTCGGGGAGGTCGTCCTTGCCGACCACCTCCTCCACGACCGCCTGCTGGAAGGCGCCGCCGATCACGGAGGCCGCGCGCAACACCTCGCGCGGCGGGCGGCTGAGCGCGTCGACGCGCGCCATGACCACCTCCTGGAGGGTGCCCGGGATCTCGACGGTCTCGATCCGCGCGGTGGCCTCGAGAGCGCCCCGGCGCTCCACGAGCACTCCGGCGTCGAGGAGGGATCGCACGACCTCCTCCACGAAGAAGGGGTTGCCGTGCGCCCGTTCGCGAACGGCGGCCAGCAGGGTCGGAGGGACGTCTCCGCCGCGGAAGAGGTTGCGCAGCATCTCGAGCGCGGCGTCTTCCGGAAGGGGAGCCAGCTCGAGCTCGTGGGTCGCCTCGCCGAGGCGCTCGCGGGCCGCGGCCAGGATGCGGTCCGAGGTGTCGGCGTGGTGGGGCCGGAACACGCCGACCACGAGGATGGCGCTCTCTTCGAGGACGTGGAGCAGCGATTCGAGCAGCTCGATCGACGAGAGGTCCGCCCAGTGGAGGTCCTCGAAGACGAGCACGTGGGGCCCGCTCTCCGCCAGTCGGCGGAGCACCCGGGTGACCGCACCGAGAATCAGCTTCTGCATGGCGTCGGCACCCAGGCGCTCGAGCCGCTCGCGTTCGCTCTCGGGCGCGGGCAGACCCATCAGGGTCGCCAGGAAGGGCACCGTGTCCGCGCTCTCCTCTTCCAGCAGACGATTCGCGGCTTCCTGCAGCCGGGCGAGGGACGCCTCTTCGTCGTCGGACTCGTCGATGCCGCACCAGCGCGCCAGGAGGTCGGCGAAGGGATGGAACGCCAGGTTGCGGCCGATCGAGAGGGAGCGTCCCTTCAGCCACGAGGTGCCTTCGGGCAGGGCTCCCAGCCACTCCTCGACCAATCGCGACTTGCCGAGACCCGCCTCGCCCACGACGGCGGCGAAGCCGCCCGTGCCGCCGGACAGCTCGCCGACGGCCTGCGCCAGGCCGCGCAGCTCGCGCCGGCGGCCGACCAGCGCGGAGGCGACCTTGCCGCGCCGGGCACGGTCGCGATGCAGGCGGGCCTCGGTGGAACGCACGGCGTGCGCGTCGGACCCCGGATCGGAGACCGGGTCGTACTCGAAGGCCTCGCGCGTGGCGCGCCAGGTCTCGGGCCCCACCCATATCTCGCCGGAGGGCGATGCGTCCTTCAGGCGCGAGGCCCGTCCCACCGAGGCTCCGAGCAGCGTGAATTCCCGGATCATCGGTCCGGAGACGTCGCCCGCGATCCCGAGGCCGGTGTCGATGCCGGTGTGGACCGCGAGCGGGGGATCGAGCTCCCGCTCGCGATTGAACGCCGCCACCTCGTCGCGAATCTCGATCGCCGCGTTGACCGCCGCCCGCGGCGCGTCCTCGATGGCCACCGGAGCGCCGAAGACGGCGAGCACGCAATCGCCCAGGTACTTCTCCACGGTCCCGCCGTGGCGACGCGCGACGGCACTCATGCGGTCGAGACCCGACGCGACGATCTCGTGCAGCGTGGCATGATCCGTGACCTCGGCGAGACGGGTGAAGCCCGAGAGGTCGGCGAAGAGCACCGTGGTCCTGCGCCGCTCGGCTTCGTCGGCACGTTCCTCGTGCTCCCCCGCACGGGCCGCATCCGCCGCGAGCGCGTCCGCCAGGAAGACGCCCTGGATCGCTCGGGAGGGATTGCCCCGGGAGCGCGTGAGGAGGAGCCGGCGGACCTCCGGTGCCAGAGGCTGGTCGCCCGCCACCGCTTCGATGAGGCGATTCAGGTCGGCGTCCGAGAGGCCCGCGAGGCCGATGTCCTCGAAGCGCTCGCCGAAGCTCTGCGCCTGATCGTGGAGGGCGCGCAGCGCCGGCGCCTGGACTTCGCGGCTCGCCACCACCAGGAGGACCGGAGCCGCGAGGCACGTGGGGAGCCACTCCGCGAGCGTCGCGAGTGCCTCGGCGCCGACCCGGCCGGCCTCCTCCAGGATCACGACCGACGGGCTCCGCGTCGTCACCGGGGGCAGGTCGCGGGCGGGATCCGCGCGTCGGACCCGCACGATGCGCAGGGCGTCTCGACCTTCGAGCGACGCGTCGATGAGCCGGGACTTCCCGACGCCGGGCTCCCCGTGCACCCAGACGACTCCGCCGACTCCCCCGGCGAGCGCAGTCAGTCGCTCTTCGAGCCTGTGCAGCTCGACATCCCGGCCGAAGAGCGGGCAGAACTCCGGTGCGATGTGGCGGCCGGCGTCCTGGGAGCGAGCCAGCGCGAACGGCTGCACGGCCTTCTGGCGCCCCTTCAGCGCGTGGATCTCCTCGGCGTCGAAGCGGAAGCGGGCCCGGGCTCCGGAGTGGGTCTCGGGTCCGACCCAGACGTGGCCGGGCGGCGCCAGGTCCTTCAGGCGCGCGGCCACGTTCACCGCGTCGCCGATCACGGCGAACTCTCGGATCACGCTGCCGCCCACGTCTCCCGCCAGGATCGACCCCGTGTTGATCCCGACCTTGAGCGCGAAGCCGGGGTCGAGGCCGAGCTCCTGGCGGGTGTCCTCCACGGCCTGGAGCATGTCGTGGGCGGCCGCCACGGCGGCGGCCTCCGGGTGGGGGCTCGCTACGGGGAAGCCGAAGACCGCCATCAGGCAGTCGCCGAGGTACTTGTCGACCGCCCCGCCGTTGCGCCGCGCCACCTCGTCCAGGCGCTGCAGGCAGCGCGTGACGATGGCGAAGGCCTCGTCGGGGCCGCGGGCCCGCGCGAGCTCGTCGAACCCCAGGAGGTCGGCGAACAGGATTGTGGCGATCTGGTCGTCGGTCGGGGCCATCGGGAGGCGCGGCCGCGACCGCCGGGGCCCGACCGGGTGCCATTCTGCGCCGGATCGCGCAGCGAGCGCAAGCCGGCGTGCGCGCCTTTGGGACTCAGCCGACGATGTTCACGAGGCGCCCCGGGACGACGATCACCTTCTTCGGGTCGCGGCCGTCGAGGTGCTGCTGGACCTTGGGCAGGGCCAGGGCGGCCGCGCGCACCGCGTCCTGATCGGCGTCGGCGGGCACGTCGAGGTCCCCGCGCTTCTTCCCGTTCACCTGGACCACCAGGGTGATCGTGTCCTCCGCGAGCAGGCTCTCGTCGGCTTCGGGCCAGTCGGCCAGGGCGATGCTCTCGGTGTGGCAGAGGCTGCAGCGCCAGAGCTCCTCGGCGATGTGCGGCGCCATGGGCGCCAGCATGCGCAGGAAGGCGTCGGCCCCGTCGCGCGGCATGGGAGATCCGACGTCGCGCAGGTAGACCATGAGCTTGGAGATGGCCGTGTTGCAGGCCATCGCCTCCATGTCCTCGCTGACCCCGGCCACGGTCCGGGCGAGGAGCTTCTGCTGCTCGGGGCTCGCCTCGTCGGCCAGCGGCTCTTCGGCGATGGCTCGCCAGGTGCGCTGCAGGAAGCGGTGCACTCCGGGGATGCCCTCGGTGGACCAGGGAGCGCCCTTCTCGAGCGGGCCCATGAACATCTCGTAGAGGCGCAGGGAGTCCGCCCCGTACTCCTCGATCACGCTGTCCGGGTTCACCACGTTGCCGCGGCTCTTGGACATCTTCTCGACCACCTCTTCGAGGGGGAGATCGTCGTCGTCCGGGTGCATCGGCTGGCCGTCGACCCAGCGCACCCGGTCGGCCTCGACCCAGCGCGCCTTCACCTCGTCTCCGGTCGCGACGGCGCGGGCCGTTTCGCCCCCGGTCTTCACCGCCGAGGACGGATAGCGGTGGACGCTGGCACCGGGATCGTCGGAGACGTTGTCGTCCCAATAGCGCCAGGCGTGGCCCAGGATCATGCCCGGGTTCAGGAGCTTCTGGAACGGCTCGGCGGTGTGCACGACGCCCGCGTCGTAGAGGACCTTGTGCCAGAACCGCGAGTAGAGGAGGTGCAGGACCGCGTGCTCGGCGCCCCCCACGTAGAGGTCCACCGGCATCCAGTAGCGCTCGGCCTCCGCGGAGCAGAAGGCCTCGTCGTTCTGCGGGTCGCAGAAGCGCAGGTAGTACCAGCAGCTCCCCGCCCACTGGGGCATGGTGTTGCCGTCGCGGCGCGCCGGTGCGCCCGTCTCGGGATCGGTGGTCTGGATCCACTCCGGGACCCGCGAGAGGGGGGTCTCGAACTCGCCGCTGGGTCGGTAGTCGTCGAGCTCCGGGAGGAGGACCGGGAGCTCCGAGTCGGGAACGAGCTTCGTGCGGCCGTCCTCGGTGTGGATCACCGGGAACGGCTCGCCCCAGTAGCGTTGGCGGCTGAAGAGCCAGTCGCGCAGCTTGTAGGTGACCTCGGCCCGGCCGTGCCCCTCGGCCTCGAGCCACCGGTTCATGCGCGCCTTGGCCTCATCGGTGCCCAGGCCGTCGAGGAAGTCGGAGTTGACGGCCACGCCGTCGCCGCTGAAGGCCCCGTCCCGGACGTCGCCGCCCTGCACGACCTCGACGATGGGCAGGTCGAACTCGCGCGCGAACTCCCAGTCGCGTTCATCGTGCCCGGGAACCGCCATGATCGCCCCGGTGCCGTAGCTGGCCAGCACGTAGTCGGCGATCCAGATGGGGATCTCGCTGCCCCCGGCGGGGTTCACGGCGCTCGCGCCGGTGTCGACACCGGTCTTGGTCGTGTCGGCGATGCGATTGCGCTCGCTCTTGCGCGTGGCGGCCGCGACGTACGCCTCCACCTGGCCGCGCCGCGCGTCCGCGGTGATCTTCGCCACCAGCGGGTGCTCGGGGGCGAGCACCATGTAGGTGGCGCCGAAGAGCGTGTCCGGCCGGGTGGTGAAGACCTCGATGGTCTCGTCCGTACCCACCACGGGAAAGCGCACCCGCGCCCCCTCGCTGCGTCCGATCCACTCGCGCTGCATGCGCTTGATCGACTCGGGCCAGTCCACCAGCTCGAGGTCGGCGAGCAGGCGCTCGGCGTACTCGGTGATCTTCAGCATCCACTGGCGCATCGGCATGCGTACCACGGGGTGGCCGCCGCGTTCGCTCTTGCCGTCGATCACCTCCTCGTTGGCGAGCACGGTTCCCAGCGCCGGGCACCAGTTGACGGCCACCTCCGCCTCGTAGGCCAGGCCCCGCTCGTGGAGCTTCTTGAAGATCCACTGGGTCCACTTCACGTAGGCCGGGTCGGTGGTGTCGATCTCCCGCTCCCAGTCGTAGTCCATGCCGAGCGCGACCAGCTGCCGCTTGTAGGTGGCGATGTTCTTCGCCGTGGTCTCCGCGGGATGGGTGCCCGTCTGGATGGCGTACTGCTCGGCGGGCAGTCCGAAGGCGTCCCAGCCCATGGGATGGAGGACGTTGAAGCCGCGCATGCGCTTGTAGCGGGAGAGGACGTCGGTGGCGATGTAGCCCTTCGGGTGACCGACGTGGAGGCCCTCGCCGGACGGGTACGGGAACATGTCGAGGGCGTAGAACTTCGGCCGCGCAGGATCGACGGAGGCCGCGAAGGTGCCCTTCTCCTGCCAGTAGGCCTGCCAGCGCGGCTCGATCGCCTTGGGGTCATAGGGCATGGGGCGGTAATGTAGCCCCCATGACGGACCGGGCCGAGATCTTCGTGGTGTCCGACGGCACTGGCGAAACGGCGAGTGCCAGCGTGCGCGCCGCGATGGCCCAGTTCCAGACGTCGTTCCGGGTGCGCACGTTCCCCGACACACGCAGCGAGGCGCAGGCGCGTCGCGTCGTGACCCGAGCGGCGCAGGCGGGGGCGCTCCTGGTCTTCACCCTGGTCGATGGCCGGGTGGCCCGCGCCGTGATCGAGGAGGCGGCGGAGTGCGGTGTCCCGGTCGTGGATCTGCTCGGCGGGCTGGTCTCCCAGGTGGCGCGCCACCTGCGCGCCGAGCCGCGCGGCAAGCCGGGGCTGCTGCACGGCTTCTCCAGCGAGTACTTCAAGCGCGTGGAGGCCGTAGAGTTCGCCGTTCGGCACGACGACGGCGCCGACCTCCACACCCTCTCCCAGGCCGACCTGGTGCTGACCGGTGTCTCGCGGACTTCCAAGACGCCGCTCTCGATCTATCTGGCTCAGCGCGGCCTCAAGACCGGGAACGTCCCGCTTCTCCCGGGCATCGAGCCGCCCCGCGAGCTCCTGGACCTGGACCCGAGCAAGGTGGTCGCACTGCTGGTGTCGTCCGAGACGCTCGTCGACGTGCGCCGGGCACGGATCCGGGCCCTGGGCGCTTCGCCCTACGCCGCCTACGTCGACCCCGCGGTCGTGGTCGAGGAGCTGCGCCACGAGCGTCGCCTGATCAGCGAGCGCGGGTGGCGCAGCGTCGATGTCACCGGACGCGCCGTGGAGGAGAACGCCGCGCGCATCCTCGAGCTGCTCGACCGCGACTAGGCGTCCATTGCCCCGGCAAGCCTAGGCCTTGGCCTCCTCGCGCTGTCGCGCGGCCTCGCGCTGCTCGTCGGTCATCAGTGCCCGGGCGAAGCTGGGCTGGATGATCGAGTAGAAGGCGGGGACGATGGTGATGGCGCCGATCATGTTGATCACCATCAGGATCACCAGGAGCTGGGCCATCTCGGCCTGGAAGCGCAGACTCGAGGCCGCCCAGGTGAAGATGCCGCCCACGATGGTGGACGCCGTGAAGGTCACCGCCATGCCGGTGGTGCGGATCGAGCGCCGGATCGCCTCGTCGATGTCGCCGCCGGTCTCCGCCACCTCCTGGCGAATGCGGTCGACGATGTAGATCGCGTAGTCCACGCCGATCCCGACGCCGACCGACTGCACCGGCAGGGTGTTCACGTTGAGGCCGACACCCTTCAGGGCCATGTAGGCCAGGGAGATCATCGTCGCCGTGGCGAGCTGGATCACGATGATCGTCCCGCTCCACAGCGACCGGTAGGTGATCGTCTGGAGGATGTAGATGACGAGCAGGATGAGTGAGATGTTGGCGATGTGGCCGCGCTCCACCTCGTCGTTGATGGCCGCCAGCACCCCCATGGAGCCGCCGGCCATGACGAACTGCATGCCGCGCGTCCAGGAGTTGGTCATCTGGTACTTGGGCACGCCGTCGACGGCCTTGAGATCGTGGACGATCAGGTCCTTGGTGTTGACTGCGACGGCCCGCAGACCCAGATCGTCGCTGGCCCACCAGTAGTCCACATCATCCGGACCCCAATCCTCCAGGGTGTCGGGCCAGGGGAAGTAGCGGTCTTCGGGCCAGTTGTACTTGGTGTCCTCGTAGTCCTCGATCGCCGCCTCGCGGAACTCCTCGAGCCAGTCGGGCAGTCCATCGTTGCCCGCGGCCATCACCGCGGCGGGCGCGTAGCCCCCGTTCTCCCGGACGCGCACGCTCAGGCTGTGGTCACGGGGCTCCCAGAGCAGGTCGATCACCGGACCCAGCATGTAGTACATGGCGTCCGCGATGCCCTCCGCGTCGAACAGCGGTGCGTTGCGTGCGGCCTTGTCCTTGTCCAGCCGGACCGAGACCTCACCGAGGGGGTTCTCCTCGATGAAGTGGTCGGCCGCGACCACGGCCCGCCGGATCGTGTCGCCCTTGTGGTCGGGGTAGAAGAAGGCGATGTTGCCGTCCTTCCCGTCGTCGGTCATGAAGGGGCGCAGGAAGCCGGGCGGACCGTTGGTCTGCAGGTTGAAGATGATGCCGCGCACCGTGGCCGAATCGTGGGGCACGAAGTGCCACTTGGGATCCCCGTAGTGGTTCATCTGCCACGAGCCGCGGATGAACGGGACCAGCGAGACCGAGGCGCCGAGGTTCGTGTGGATGAACATGAACCGCTCGAAGGCTTCCATCTTGTTGACGGGCGCCGCATCCGCGGTCGCGTTCTTCCGGTCGCCGTTGGCGTAGACCACCATCGAGTCCACCCCGCCGAAGCGGTCCGCGATCTCGGCCGTGGCGATGTTGAAGGGGTGGTCCGGCCAGAGCAGGAACGAGCCCGGGTTCGACTCCCCGATGGTGGAGCGGGTGAAGACCACGTAGAGCGAGCTTCCCAGCAGCAGCACCGCGATTCCGGCCACCACGAACTTGCCCACCCGGTCGGTGACGAAGTTCCCCAGGCCGGTGAGCAGACGCACCATGAAGGCGGGTGTGTAGTGCTCGGAGTCGTGGGGAGGCGGCAGGTAGCAGATCATCACGGGGTGCAGGATCTCCACCGTGAAGAGGATGGTGAGGACCCAGAACGCGCCGAAGATGGCCAGGTCCTGCATCTGCGGGATCGTGGTGATCAGGATGACCAGGAGGCCCAGGAAGTCCGTGACGATCCCGAGCGTGCCCGGGACGATCAGCTCGCCCATCGCCACGGTGGCGGCCTCGATCTTCGCCTTCTCCTCGTCGCCATCCATCTGCTCGAGGACCACCTCGTAGTCTTCGAAGAAGCGCTCGGCCATCTGGACCGTGTGGGACACGGCCCGCGCGGTGATGATCATCGGGATCACCAGCACCAGCGGGTCGAAGGTGATCCCCATCCAGCCGGTGAAGCCGAGGCCCCAGACAGCCGTGGCGATGGCGGCGATGAAGGGGATCAGCACGCCGTGGAGCCGGCGGAAGTAGGCCAGCAGCAGGAGGAAGGTCACCATCACGGTGAGCGTCACGAAGAGCCCGATCTCGAAGGCGTGCTTCAGGAGCCAGCCGACGTGGATGGGACCGCCCGAGACGAAGATCTGGAGATTGCAGCCCTCGGGGAAGTGCCGCTCCGAGGAGGACCCGACCACGATGCGGGCGAGCGAGTTGCCCAGGTTCGCGAAGAAGGGACCGATCCCGCCGCCCTCGTCGGGGTGACAGGCCGGGTCCTCGACCTCCATCTTGATCGCCATCACGTGGTTGAAGACGGCCTGGTAGACCTCCCGCGAGGAGAGGCGGTCGGAGACGAAGCCGGCGGCGACCAGGGCGCCCTTCTCGTCGCGCGAGACGAGCCGGCCGAAGATGAAGGGCGGATTCTGGCGCACCAGCTCGCGGAGGGCGTCTGCCTCCTCCTGGTTGGTGGGGGTGTCCTTCATCAGGAGATCGGAGGTGATCGAGCCGTCGGGCTCGATCTGGATCACGCGGGTGGAGCCGTGGGCGATCGACTGGATCTGGTAGTGGTTGACCGGGTAGGGGGGGTAGGTCCGGTCGAGCCGGGCGTTGATCTCGTCGCTCTCGAGCCCCTGCTCCTCGAGCTCGTAGCGGAGCTCTTCACGGGCGTCGGTCTGGCTGTCGAAGCCCTTGCCGTCCAGGCGCTTGGTGATGACGTCGATCTTCTCGAGCGTCTCGGGCGTGAAGATCGTGCCGTCCCTCACCACCACGGCCATCACCACGAGCGCCGAGGTTCCGAACTGGGCCGCGAACTTGTCCTGCGCGGCGATGAAGGGATGCTGGGGCCAGAGCGAGCGCTCGCTGGCGTCGAGGCGCACCTGCGGCCCGGGCAGCGGGAAGCCCAGTCCCGTCGTGATCGCGTTCACCGTCGGGTAGAGGAAGAAGAGCGTGGTTCCGATCAGGAACAACGAGACCCAGAAGCGGTTTCGCACCGTCCATCGCGCGAACTGGAGGGTCCGGGTCTCGCGGACCTCGTGGGTGGGCAGGTGCTCGCTCATCGATCAGTCCTTCCGGGCACCCCGCCGTCGCGCCGGCACACGTCCGGCCTTGGGGGGCTTGCAACGACTCGTTCAACCAACGACAACGGGGTCCGGCGGACCGGACCGGGCACAATCCTCAGCGTAGGCGATCGCCGCCCGCGGGGCGGCAACTCCGCAGCCTATTTGGGTGCGGAGTCGGGGTCAACCCGTTCCCCGCGGGTTGGAACCCGGTCGCGCCGGTTGCGATTCGTGCAATCCTGCGCCCATGTCCGAGCTGCCCCGCGTCTACGCCACTCGCCACCTCCCCGGTGGCGCCCTGGGCCGGCTGGGGGAGCGCACGCGTCTCGATGTCTGGCCCGAGCCCGGTGGACCGGGCCCCGAAGTCCTGGCTCGGGCGGCGCGCGAGGCAGACGGGCTGCTCTGCCTGCTCACCGACCGTGTGGACGCCCCCTTGATCGCGGCCTGCCCACGCCTGAGGGCGATCTCGAGCGTCTCGGTGGGGGTAGACCACATCGACCTGGCTGCGGCCGGGGCCAGCGGGATCCCGGTGGGCTACACGCCCGGGGTTCTCACGGAGGCCACCGCCGACCTGGCCTGGGCCCTGCTCCTGGCCGCAGCACGGCGGATTCCCGAGGCAGAACGCTGGCTTCGCGACGGGAGCTGGATTCCGAAGCTGCGCTGGGAGCCCGACCTCCTGCTGGGCAGGGAGCTCCACGGCGCCACACTGGGGATCATCGGGCTGGGAGCCATCGGCTGCGCCGTCGCGCGTCGGGCGAGAGGCTTCGGGATGCGGATCCTGGGCTGGTCGCGGAGCCTGCACCCCGAGGCGTCGGAGCTCGGGGTGGAGCAGACGCGCCTCGAGCGTGTGCTGGCCGAAGCCGACTTCGTGAGCGTCCACGTAGCCCTGGCAGCGGAGACCCGCTCCCTCCTCGACGCCGGGGCCCTCGCCCGGATGAAGCCCGATGCGGTCCTGATCAACACGGCCCGGGGCGGGGTGGTGGACGAGCGGGCCCTGGTCGAGGCGCTGCGCTCGGGTCGGCTCGGCGGTGCCGCACTCGATGTGTTCGAGGAGGAGCCTCTCCCGACTTCCAGCCCGCTCCTGGAACTCCCCAATGTGGTGCTGGCGCCGCACCTGGGGAGCGCGACCTTCGAGACCCGCGCCCGCATGGCGGACCTCGCGGTGGAGAACCTCCTCGCGGGCCTCGAGGGGCGGCCGATGGCTCACTGCGCCAATCCCGAGGTGGAGGAGAGGCGCTGAGGCTCAGCTCCGCACGCCGCAGCGGGCCAGGAAGGCTGCCGGGCTGACCACCTGAGCCCCGCGCCGACGGGCCCGGGCGGCGAGACGGCGATCGGCGGTGACCACGCGCACCCGCTCCGGGTGGCTGGCTTCGCGCAGCCGCGCGAGCAGCCAATCGTCGGCCGACGGCGCAAAGACGACGTGCGCCCGCCGTCCCGCCTCCGTCGGCGCCGGGCTCGGACCGTCGAAGACCACCAGCACCCTGGCTTCGGGATCGTCGAGCGCTTCGGCCCGCCTCACCAGCTCCGTCCGCCGGGCCTCTCCCCACCAACGCTCCCGCTCGCGCCCCGCGAGAAGGCCTACCTGGATGACGTTGAAGCCGTCGACCAGCCACTCGTGCCGCTCGCTGTCCATGGCGGGAGGGTAGAGGGCGGCGGCCGCGAGGCCCGCGCCCACGAAGCCCGCTACCACGCCCAGGGTCTGCAGGATTCCGAGAATCGTCCGTCGCATGGAGCCAGTCTGGCGGGCCGGCGTGACAGGGGCGGTCACGCCCGATCACCGGAAGGCCGGTCACGCCCGATCCCCGGAAGGCCGGTCACGCCCGATCCCCGGAAGGGCGGTCACGCCCGATCACCGGAAAGGGGCGGTCCGGCACGGGATGGGGTACCCGTGCCGCGTGCGCATCGGACTGGTCCAGACGGCCTGTGTGGACGACCCCGCAGCGAACCTCGCGAGAACCCTGGCGGGCATCGAGGAGGCAGCGGCCCGGGGCGCGGACCTCGTCTGCACCCAGGAGCTCTTCCGGACGCGCTACTTCTGCCAGCGCGAGGACCCGGCCCTCTTCGACCTGGCGGAGCCGGTCCCCGGACCCACCAGCGAGGCGCTCGCGAAGGCGGCGTCGGCCCTGGGCGTGGCGGTGGTGGGCTCGCTCTTCGAGCGTCGCAGCGCCGGTGTCTACCACAACACCGCCATCGTCCTCGACGGCGATGGAGAGCAGATCGGGATGTACCGCAAGATGCACATCCCGGACGATCCCCTCTACTACGAGAAGTTCTACTTCACGCCCGGCGACCTCGGCTTCCGGGCCTTTCCGACCCGGGCCGGATGCGTGGGGCCGCTGGTCTGCTGGGATCAGTGGTACCCGGAGGCCGCGCGTCTCACCGCCCTGGCCGGCGCCGAGCTGCTCGTCTACCCGACCGCCATCGGCTGGCAGCACGACGAGGGAGCGGAGGTGGACGCGGCGCAGCACGACGCATGGGAGACGGTGCAGCGCTCCCACGCCATCGCGAACGGAGTCTTCGTCGCCGCGGTGAACCGGGTGGGCCAGGAAGGAGAGATCCGCTTCTGGGGGCAGTCGTTCGTGGCCGACCCGTTCGGGCGGGTGCTGGCGCGCGCGTCGGCGGAGGACGAGGAGATCCTGGTGGTCGACTGCGACCTCGATCTCGTCGAGAGGACCCGGCGCGATTGGCCCTTCCTGCGCGACCGCCGCATCGACGCCTTCGGCGATCTCACCAAGCGCCTGCGTGACTGAGTCGCGGACCCCGCGCCAGCGGGGATTCCGCTGGCCCGCCGAGTGGGAGCCGCACGCCGGCACCTGGCTCACCTGGCCCCACAACCCGGATACCTGGCCGGGGCGGCTGGGCGAGGCCGAGAAGGCCTTCGCCGCCATGGCGCGATCTCTTCACGGGCGCGAGACCGTGAACCTGCTGGTGGCGGATGCCGCGCGCGAGGAGCGGGCCCGCAGCTGCCTGGCCATGGCCGGCGTCGAGGTGGATCGGGTGCGCTTCCACCGCGTCGAGACCGACGACGGCTGGATGCGCGACTGCGGGCCGATCTTCGTGGTGGACGGGTCGGGCGCGCGACTGGCGATCGACTTCGCCTTCGATGCATGGGGCGGCAAGTACCCGCCGTGGGATCGCGACGCGGCGGCCGGCGCGGCGGTCGCCGCGGCGGCCGGCGTGGAGCGGGTCGTCTGCCCCGTGGTGCTGGAGGGCGGTGCGATCGACGGCGACGGCCGCGGAACCCTGCTCACCACGGGTCGCTGCCTGCTCGACGCGGGTCGTGGCCCCGGGCGCACGCGCGAAGCGCTCGAGCGAGTGCTGTCGGACCATCTCGCCGCCGACCGCGTGGTCTGGCTCGAAGGGGAGGTGGAGGGAGACGACACCGACGGCCACGTGGACCAGCTCGCCCGCTTCGCGGCGCCGGGAACGGTGCTGGCGCTGCCTCTGCACGACACCGTGCAGCCGCTGCGCGCCGCGGGGCTGGAGGTGATCGAGCTGCCCCCCGCACCGGAGATCCGAGTGGACGGCGCCCGCGTTCCCGCGAGCCACGCCAACTTCTACGTCGCCAACGGAGTGGTCCTGGCGCCGGTCTTCGGCACGCCCGAAGACGAGCACGCGCTCGCCGTGCTCGCCGAGGTCTTCCCGGACCGGGAGATCGCGCCGATCCCCTGCCGCGATCTCGCCGTCGGCCTCGGCGCCCTCCACTGCGTCACCCAGCAGGAGCCGGTCGCCGGAAGCTCCTGACGGGCGCCGCCCGGTCCGGTCCGTCGGACGTCGCGCGTGCGCGTCGAGCAGGCCCGCCGGGTGTGCGACGGCACTCCAGCCAACGCCTCGAAACCCCCGGAATTCCCGCGATTCCGGGGGTTTTCGCTTTTCGGCGCGCGGTTCATTCGCTAACTACGAAGCTCCCAGGGCAGGAGCATTCCCGTGGAAGTGATCGAGCACGACGTCGTCGTCGTCGGTGGCGGGGCGGCGGGCATCCGGGCCGCCATCGCGGCCATCGAAGAAGATCCCAACGTGAGCGTCGCGATGGTGTCGAAGGTCTACCCGATGCGGAGCCACACGGTCTCGGCGGAGGGCGGCGCCGCGGCGGTGGCTCGTGAGGACGACACGCTCGAGATGCACGGCTACGACACCGTGAAGGGGTCGGACTTCCTCGGCGACCAGCACGTCATCGAGTACTTCGTCGAAGAGGCGCCCAAGGAGCTGACCCTCCTCGAGCACTGGGGCTGCCCGTGGAGCCGCAACGAGGACGGCACGGTGGCCACCCGGGCCTTCGGGGGGATGACCACCAAGCGCACCTGGTTCGCCGCGGACAAGGTCGGCTTCCACATGCTCCACGCGCTCTTCCAGCACTCGATGCAGTTCGATCGCATCGTCCGCTACGACGAGCAGTTCGTGACCCGCCTGCTGATGGAGGACGGCGCCGTCAAGGGCGTCGTGGCTCTCGACATGCGGCAGGGCGAGGTCCGTCTGATCCGCGGCCGCGCGGTGGTGCTGGCGACCGGCGGCGCGGGCAAGTGCTTCCCGTTCACCACGAACGGCAACATCAAGACCGGCGACGGCATGGCCCTGGCGTATCGCGCCGGCGTGCCGCTCAAGGACATGGAGTTCGTCCAGTACCACCCCACCGGGCTTCCGGGCACGGGCATCCTCATCACCGAGGCGACTCGCGGCGAAGGCGGTCACCTGAAGAACAGCGAGGGGACGCGTTTCCTCGTCGAGTACGACTACGGCCTGGGCACGAAGGCCGAGCTCGGGCCCCGCGACATGATCTCGCGCGCGATCATCCAGGAGATCCAGGCCGGGCGCGGGATCGAGGGTCCCTACGGGCAGTACGTGCACCTGGACCTCACCCACCTCGGCGAGGCCAAGCTCAAGGAGCGGCTGCCCTTCGTGCTGGAGCTGGCGCGCACCTACGTGGGCGTCGATCCGGTCACCCAGCCCATACCGATCCGCCCGGTCGTGCACTACATGATGGGCGGGGTGGACACCAACATCGACGGCGCCACCGATCTCCCCGGACTCTATGCCGCCGGCGAAGTCGCCTGCGTGTCGATGAACGGAGCCAACCGGCTGGGCTCGAACTCGCTGACCGAGTGCCTGGTCTTCGGCGCGCGCAGCGGCCGCTGCGCGGTGGCCTTCGCGCGCGGCGCGTCGGCCGGCGACGAGGCCTCCCTCCGCGCCCAGGGCGAGGAGGAGGCCCATCGCATCGAGACCCTGCGCGGCAAGAACAAGGGCGGCGAGACGATCGCCGGCGTTCGCCGCGAGATGCAGCAGGCGATGGAGGACGGCTGCGGCGTCTACCGGGAGCAGGGCTCCATGGATGCGGCGGTGAGCGCCCTGGCCCAGCTCAAGGGTCGCTACGCGGACCTGGTGCTGCGCGACACCAGCAAGGTCTTCAACACCGAGATCATCGCCGCGCTCGAGCTGGGCAACATGCTCGACGTGGCGGAGGCGGTCGCGGTGTCGGCCGCCCAGCGGCAGGAGTCGCGGGGGGCCCACACACGCCGGGACTTCACCACCCGCGACGACCAGAACTGGCTGCACCACACGCTGTGCCACTTCGATCCCGCCGGGCCCCGGATCGACCGGAAGCCGGTGACGCTCGGCCACTGGGAGCCCGAGGAGCGGAAGTACTGATGAGCGAGGTCACGAAGAAGACGGTCGTCGTGACGCGCTTCGATCCGGACCAGGACGAAGTGCCCAAGACCCAGAGCTACGAGATCCCGGTCCAGTCGGACTGGAAGGTCCTCGACGCGCTGAACTACATCAAGGACGAGGTGGATCCGACCCTCTCCCACCGCTGGTCGTGTCGCATGGCGGTATGCGGCAGCTGCGGGATGATGGTGAACGGCGAGCCCAAGCTCACCTGCAAGGACGCGCTATCGAACTACGGCAACACCATCGAGGTGGAGCCGCTCGCCAACTTCCCCGTGGTGCGCGACCTGGTCGTCGAGCTCGACGGCTTCATGGAGCGCTTCAAGAAGGTCAAGCCCTGGATCATCCGCGCCAAGGAGCTGGCGGTGGAGGAGGGCGCCACCCGCCAGTCGCCGCAGGAGCTGGCCGACTTCAAGCAGTGGAGCATGTGCATCAACTGCATGCTCTGCTACTCGGCCTGCCCCGTGGTCGGCAACGATCCGCACTTCCTCGGGCCCGCGGCCATCGCCCTGGGCCACCGCTACAACATGGACTCGCGGGACGAGGGCAGCGCGGAGCGCAACGAGGTGATGCTCGAGGAGGGAGGCGTCTTCGCCTGCTCCTATGCCAACGAGTGCAGCGAGGTCTGTCCCAAGGACGTGGACCCGGCCGCGGCCGTGCAGCAGGGCAAGGCCCTCTCGCTGCTCGACTGGGCGAAGGGCCTTGTCCTGCCGCGAGGGAGCGAGTGATGGCGCGCATGGCCCACCCCCAGGCGATGCAGCCGGCGAAGCCGGGGCCCACCCGGACGGCGGCTGCGCGGATGCCGCAGAAGTTCCCCACCGGTGGCCGCTACCTCTCGTACATCGCGTTCGGCGCGACGTCGTTCATCTACCTCTACGTGGCGCTGCAGGTCCTGCGCATGGTGAACGCCCTGGCGAGCGGCGAAGCGGCCTGGAACGCCCTGCTGGAGAGCCTCGCGCATCCCGTCTACCTGGCCTTCAACGCCTTCACCTTCCTGGTCCTCGTGTGGGCCGGCTGGCGCTTCCTGATCAAGCTCTCGGCCAAGGCCCAGCCGAAGAAGGTGGGTCCGCTGCGGCCGCCGCCGGCCCAGGCCGTTCCGCCGCTCTTCGGTGCGCTCTGGCTCGCTGCCAGCGCGCTGGTGATCGTCGTGCTGTGGGGGATCTTCCCGTGAAGGCGCTGATCGAACGGATCGAGCCGCTGATCTGGGTGCTCTTCGGTGCCGGCTTCATGGTGGGCTCGCTGCTGCTGCCGGCGTGGGTGTTCACCTTCGGGATCGCCCAGCCGCTGGGCTGGGTGCCGGACGGCGCGCTCGCCTTCGAGCGCGCCCACGCGCTCGCCGCGAACCCGCTCGGGAAGCTCCTGCTGCTGGCCTTGATCGCGCTCCCCATCTGGAACGCGGCCAACCACCTGCGCCACTTCTCCATCGACCTCGGCGGCTACGAGCGCGACGGGGCGGTGGCGCCGCTTCTCTACGCCGGCGCGCTGGTGCTTTCGGTGGTGGCCATCGTGGCGGTCATCGGGCTCTAGCCGGTCGGGGCGTGCCCGCCCCGGCATCGCTAGCCTGCCGCCATGCCGGGACGTGTCCTCGACGGAATCCGCATCCTCGACCTCACGCGGGTGGTGGCGGGTCCCTTCGCCACCGGCGTCCTCGCCGATCTCGGTGCCGACGTGATCAAGGTGGAGCGTCCGGGCACCGGGGACGACTACCGATACGGACCTTCCCAGAAGGGCCAGACTTCGCTCTCCTTCCAGAACAACAACCGCGGCAAGCGGTCGGTGACCCTCGACCTGCGCGCCGAGGAAGGCCGCGAGATCTTCCTGCGCCTGTGCGAGACGGCGGACGCCGTGGTCGAGAACTTCCGCGCCGGCTACCTCGAGAAGATCGGCCTCGGTCCCGAGGTGCTCCAGGAGCGCAACCCCCGCCTGCTCGTGGCCTCCCTCTCGGGCTTCGGCGCCACGGGCCCGCGCGCGGGTCAGGCTTCGTACGACATCATCGCCCAGGCCACCAGCGGATTCATGGCGATGACCGGCGAGCCGGACGGCCCGCCCATGCGGGGGGGTGGGGCGCTGGCGGACTTCGTGGGCGGTCTCTACCTGACCGTCGGCCTCCTGGCGGGCCTGCGGGATCGCGACGCCAGCGGCCGCGCGCGGGTCCTCGACCTCTCCAACCAGGACGCGATGTTCGCGGTCACCGACTCCTATACCACGATCACCGAGGGACTCGGCGCGGTGCCCGCGCGCGCCGGGAACCAGCACCCGTTCACCGCGCCGTACGACTGCCTGCGCGCCGAGGACGGCTGGATCGTGGTGGGCACGGCGAGCAACAAGCTCTTCCGGCGCCTCTGCGAGGCGATCGGCCGGCCCGAGCTGGGCACGGACGAGCGCTATCGCAGCCACCGCGGCCGCGCCGCGCGGCGTCACGAGGTGAACGGCTTCGTCGCTGCCTGGATCGCGGAGCGAACCTGCGCGGAGGTGTTGGCGGCCCTGGGACCGCACGGCGCGGACGTGCCGTGCGCGCGCGTCGTCGGCCCCGACGAGGCCGTGGACGACGAGCAGCTCCTGGCGCGGGGGATGATCGAGCGCCACCCGCATCCCCACGTCGGAGAGGTCGTCTTCCACGGCAACCCGCTGAAGTTCTCCGACGCCGAGCCGCGCGCGCGCCCTCTGGCCCCCGATCTCGGCGAGCACAACGCCGAGGTGTTGGGCGAGGTGGGCGTGGACGCCGCCGCCCTGGCCCGGCTGGCGGAGAAGGGGGTCGTTTGAGGGATCGCGCGCTCCTCGCGATCGTCGCCGGCGCGCTCGTCCTCAACCTGGTCGGGATGGACTGGGGCCTTCCCTGGGGCATGTCCATGAGCATGGACGATGTCTCGCCCTGGAAGCCCCTCTCGCTTCCCTGGCGCTGGATGGAGTCCTGGCACAAGTACCCCTACCTGCACTGGTTCGTGAACCTGGCGGCCTACCTGCCCGTACTCGGCTGGGCCGCAGCGAGCGGTGCGCTGGACG
Organism: Myxococcota bacterium; assembly: GCA_028278065.1. Lineage (GTDB taxonomy): Bacteria > Myxococcota_A > UBA9160 > UBA9160 > JAFDET01 > JAFDET01. The sequence goes on along the minus strand of JANQFA010000196.1, from coordinate 474 downwards.
CCGCCTGCCTGCCGACGATCCTGCCCACCGAGCCCTGCTTCCGCGACGGCTTCCGCACCCTCGGCATCCTCATCGGCGTCTCACGCGTGATCTCCGCGCTGATGGGCGCGGGCATCGTCGCGGCGGTGTACGCGCTGGCGCGGGCGCTGCGCGTGGAGCGGAGCGGCGCCCTGATCGCGGCCGGGTTCGCCGCCGTCAGTCATGCGCTGGTGGTCTACGCGCACCTGGGCAACCTGGACGTCCCCGTCACCTTCTGGTTCACCCTCTCGCTCCTCGCTGCGGTGCGGCTCGCCGACACGGGCGGGCGCCGCGAGGCGCTGCTCTTCGGCGCCCTCGCCGCGGCGGCCCTGGCCACGAAGGACCCGATCATCGGCGCCTACGCGCTCGGTGGGCCGCTCCTGTGGGTCCTCCTCGCGCGCCGCTCGGGCCGCCCGGTTCCCCCCGAGCTGCCCTGGCTCGCCGCGTCGCTCCTGG
>JANQFA010000038.1 GCA_028278065.1 Myxococcota bacterium | reverse complement strand
GGAAGCCGCTGTCGCCGTGCTCGCGACCTATCCGGCTTCGCTGCGCTCTCTCTCCAGGGCCTCGCGATGGCGGGGATGCGCGATCGCGGTGAGGGCGCGGGCGCGCTCCTCGTCCGTGCGGTCGCGCAGCCAGGCGGCTCCGTGCTCGGTCACGACCACGTCCACGTCGTAGCGGGTGGCGGTGATCACGCTGCCCGGAGGGTGCCCGGACACGATGCGTGAGGCTCCCTTCGACGTCTCGCTGGCCAGCACGATGATGCGCTGCGCATCGTCGCGCAGGGCCGCGCCGCGGAAGAAGTCGAGCTGGCCGCCCACGCCGGCGGTCTGTCGCCAGCCGAGGCTCTCCGCGTTGACCTGGCCGCGCAGATCGACTGACAGGGCGCTGTTGATGCAGCGCAGGGTGTCGTGCTCGGCGATGCGCTGCGGATGGAGCACCTCGCCCGCTGCACGCACCTCGGCGAGTCCCTCGGCCTCGACGAGCTCGCGCACGTCGGGATCGACGGAAGCGATGGTGCAGACGGCCAGGCCGCGATCCACGGTCTTGCGCCGCCCCGTCGCCCGACCCCGCTTCACCAGGCGAGCCAGGCCGGGTCCGAGGACCTCGGTGTGGATGCCCAGGTCGGTGGCCTCCAGTCGCTCCATGGCCGCGTCCGGCGCGGAGCCGATTCCGACCTGCAGCGTGGCGCCGTCGGGAATGAGCGGAGCGAGGTGGCCGACCATCGCGTCGACGTGAGGCGAGGGTGGAGCCGGACTGTCGCTGGCTGCCTCGCCCTGTGCGAGGCAGGCTCCGGCGATCGCGGCCAGCGGCAGCTCGCGGCCGCTTCGCGTGCGCGGTAGCTGAGGGTCGATCTCCGCGAGGATCGGGATGTCGCGCTCGCGCGCCACGTCGAGAAGCTCCGGGGTGAAGCCGGCGGCCCAGCCGTAGGAGCAGCGGCCCTCGGCGTCCGGCGGCGCCAGGCGCACCATCACGCAGTCCGCCTTCACCCGGGCCATGTGGCGGCGCGCCTCGGAGAAGGGCAGGGGCAGGTACTCGCAGCGCCCCGCAGCGACGAGCGGCGCCGAAGCGATCGTGGCGAAGCCCGTGCGCAGTCGGAAGCGCGGGTTCTGGGAGAGAGCCAGCCCACCGAGTGCCATCACGGCGACCAGGGCGCTGCCGCCGATGTCGCGATGGGAGAGCGCGGCCAGCAGGGTGGTGGGCTCGATCAGGCCCGTGGCCAGGTCCATCCCGTCCTCGACATGGGCCAGGACCTGGTCCGGGGTGCCCCAGCGCCGGCCGAAGGCGGCGGCCCAGCCGGGTGCGTCGGCGGCGCTCACCGGGCCGGGATCCAGGCGCGCCCGACGATCGCGTCGCCGCGCTCCACGCGGGAGCGCACCCTGTGCTCGAGCCGGCCTTCTCGACGCGAGACCAGGTCGGCGGACGCCTCCACCCGGTCGCCCGCGAAGACGGGCAGGCGTATCCGCACGTCGAGCTCCGTCCCCGCCACCGCGCCCATGCCGTAGGTCCGGTAGAGGAGGTCGGAGATGTAGGCCAGGAACTGGGTCCCGGTGGCGATGGCCGCCGGAAGACCCGCGGCGCGGGCGAAGTCGTCGTCGGTGTGGATGCTGAGCTCGTCCGGGGCCTCGTAGAGGCGCATCTTCTCCAGGGTCATCGTGCGTCCCAGGGGACCGAGCCGCTCCAGGATGGCAGGCGGCTCCTCGGGCGGCGGCCGCGGCCGATCGCCGTCGCCGGCCGGCTCGCCTTCCGCGTAGACCAGGACTCCCGTGGTGGTGCCGCGCGCGACCGGGTCGCCGCCCTCACCCTCGGTCTCGGTGTCGGTCACGACGTAGCGGCGGCCGCGCTTCACGAACTTCTCGCGCGCGCGGCCCGTCACCCGGAGCCGCTCCCCGATACGGGGAACGCGCAGCACCTCGATGCGCTGGCCCGCGTGGACCGACTGGGAGATGTCGAAGAAGCGGTCGGCCAGCTGCACGCCGTCGGCGGCCAGGATCGACACCGGCGCCAGCTGCGGGTCGGGGTAGCGCTCCTGCTCGGTGGCGCTCAGGTGGCGAGCGACGAGCTCGTCGCTCAGCTCGTACTCGAAGGGGCCGATCGCTGCGCCGGGCTCGATCTCGTCGAACGGGACCTTCGGCCGGTGCTTGGGGTCTTCGACGGGCGGCACAGCTCGTCCTCCGGCGTTCGACGCTCCATGCTACGTCCGAACTCGCCGCTACTCAATCCCCCGCTCCGCCGAGTCGCGGAAGCGGCTCGGCCTCAGTCCGTCTTCCCCACGATGATCTCGCCCTCGAGGCGTCGGGCGGCGCCTCCCGCACCGGCCGCCTTGGGATCCCGACGCAACACCTTGTAGCGGTAGCGTCCCGGCTTCAGCTCGCAGAAGCTGGCGAACTCGCCGGTGTGGATCTCGGCCGACCGGAGCCCGCTCTCGTCCAGGTGGAAGTTGACCAGGCTGTGGCAGATCATCGACTGGGCGATGTCGCGCTCGAAGACGATCGTCGACGCCGCCTTCGAGTAGCTGATCCATGCGACGAGCTGCCCCTCTCTCAGGGCGGCCGCGCGCGGACGGAGCTCGTTGTCCGTGATGAGCACGACCTCGTGGTCGGTCTGCCGGTAGTCGGGATCGAGGGTGGGGAACTGTCCCGGCGTCTCGTAGCGGATCTCCTCGGGCTGCGTCTCCTCGGCGGCGGAGGGGCTGCCGGGCTGCAGCGAGAAGGTGAGCGCGAGGAGGAACCGAACGCAGCGAGCCGGGCGGACTCCGCTGCGAGCGAGTCGAAGAGTGGGTTGCATCAGGCCGCGAGTCTAGCCGGCGGGCGATGGTCGCCCAGCTCGCGATCGTCCGGCGGGCGATGGTCGCCCAGCTCGCGATCGCCCGGCGGGCGATGGTCGCCCAGCTCGCGGGCGCCGGGCGCAGATGGACCGTGGAACACCCCAGACGGACGACGGAAAAGGCCCGCCGCGCAGCTCCCGTGTACCGATGCGTCGAAACCGGTCGGTCGCGTGCGTTAGACTGAGCGCCTTCTTGCTGCTGCACGAACCTCCGGAGAGTTGCTGATGCGCCCCCAGCCCAGTCCGATCCCGACCCGCAACACACGACTGATCGCGCCCATCCTGCTGACCGCCCTGCTGGTGGTCGCGCCGGGGATCGGCCGCGCGATCGATCCCGACGAGCTCGAGGAGCTGATGGCCTTCAAGGCCAGCCTGTACTCGGGACTCACGGCAGCCCAGGCGGCCGGCGTCCAGGCGGGAAGCGAGGACCCGCTGCTCCACCTGCGCAACGGGGAGTTCCTGCCGACCCTCTGGATCCACTTTCCGGTGCTCGACGACCAGGTGGCGGCGTTGGGCGCGGAGCTCCCGCCCGGGCTCACCCTGGCGGAGATCTCGATTCGCGAGCGAGAGCGGCCCCGCTACTACCTCACCGTGGCCGTCAGCCAGGAGGCCGGTGACCGGACCGGGATCCGCGCGGAGTGGCGGACCTACGTCACCTCCGCGAGCGATCCCAGGCCTCGCTCCCTGATCCTCGAGGCGCAGACGAGCCAGGGCGAGCTCAATCCGGTGGACGTCCAGGCCGGGCCGGCCGACTTCATCAACTACTCCGTGACGGGCGGCCGGGTTTCCGCTCGGGTCATCGACGGCACCTCGTCCTTCAACGCATCGTTCGACCTGCCGAAGCGAGCCCGCAGGTGGCGCGTCGATCCGGGCTGGAACGCCAGCTGGGACCAGGTCTACTGGAAGAACGGCGTGGCGGACCGCTTCTACTACCGGGGCCTCGTGTCGAACCGCAAGCTGCACGTGGTCCGGCCGGGATCGGTCCGCATCTTCGACGAGACCCCGTGGGCCGCCTACGTGGATCCGCAGCCCCGCTGGGTGTTCCTGCTCGACGGGCGTCTCGACTACGCGATGGTGCCCTGGGTCAACGTCACCGATCCCTCCCTCGCGCTCGACCCCGCCTTCCGGGACACGCTGATCGCCACGAAGGCCTCCGAGTTCGGAGCGCTGCTCACACAGCGGGCACAGGACGTCAGCAACCGGCTCGCCGAGCCCCTGGCCCTGTTCGGTGTCGAAGAGACGCCGCCGTCCATCTTCATCGTATTCAACATCCCGTCGAGTCAGCGGCAGGCCCTGGCCGATGCCATCCCCCTGCCCGAAGGGTTCGAGCTGGCGCGCATGCGAACCGTTCGCGGTACCGGGCGACGCCACATCCTGGTGCTGAACATCTACTCGGCGACGGGGCTGGCTCCCGGACTGCGTGCCGAGTGGTCGGTCTTCGTCACCAAGGGCGACGATCCCGTGCCCTACTACATGGTCGTGGAGGCACAGCACAGCGGCCTCTCCGTCGACCCGGTCACGCCGGGCTTCTTCAAGGGACCCGCGGATCGCTTCGAGTACTCGCTCACGAACGGGGTGATCGAGGTCGACATCGAGGAGGGCGAGTCCCTCTTCCAGGCCAGCATCCCGATTCCGGCGCAGGCGCGTCGCTCGATCTCGGACAAGGACTGGATCGAGGCGAACAACAACGTCTACTGGGCGAACGGGGTGGCCGACTGGATCTACTACAACGGCCTCGTCTACGTCCGCGAGCTGATCCGGCTGCGGGCCCGCGACGCCACCATCAACGACGGCTCGCGCTGGGCGCCCTTCATCGAGCCCTACGAGATCCTGGTGTTCGAGAATCCCCTCGAGTTCATCGCCGGCCCCTGGCGGAACCTCGATGTCCTCGCCGACGAGATCAGCCCCTGATCGTCGAGATCAGCCCCCGCTTCGGCGGGGCGACGGGTCGCTGCGGTCGAATGCGATGAAGAGGGCGTCCCGCTCATCCTGGCTCGCGTAGCTCCCGGTCCGTCCCGCAGCCTGCAGCACCCGGCGCAGGCGCTGTGCGTCGCGGCGAAAGAACGTCTCGAGCGTTCGCAGGTCCTCGCCCACCTCGGCGGCTTCGGCCCGCGCGTCGGGCTTCTCCAGGAGCCGGCTCGACAGGTCCCGGAGCCCTTCGGGGGAACGGCCGGCCAGGAGCTGCTCGATCCCGGGAAGCAGGCTCTCCACCCGGCGCAGCGCGACGATCCGCGATCCACGCACACGGGGCAGGTCGCGTGTGCGGGAGCGCGGCTCGGGGTGCCCCAATCGGCCGAGCAGCGAGATCAGCGCCTCGAACGCCTCGCGGGTCCGGTGCCTCGAACGGAAGGTCCCGTGCCAGCGCATCTCCAGACCGGCGAACGCGTCGATCCGGGTGGTGAAGCAGAAGAGCGCCTGCCCGCGTCGCGTCGCGATGCCGATGGCCGGATACAGGAACGAGTAGGCGCCGTCCACGTTGTAGCGGGGACGCAGGGAGCGGATCAGCTGGTTCTCCGCGAGGAGCGCATCCCGTTCGGAGGGCTGGAGGCGCACCTCGAGGGTGGCCGCTTCTCGTACCAGTGCGCGCATCTTGCGATGGGCCTTGCGGCGGCTGGCGTTGCGATAGGTCTGCAGCCGCCGGCGTACGTTCTTGGCCTTCCCGGCGTAGAGGACCTCGCCGTCCGCGTCCTTGAAGAGGTACACGGCCGGCGTTGCGGGCAGCTCGTCCAGGAGCCCCGCGCCGAACTTGCGATCGAACCTCTTCAGCCCCATCCGAGCTCGAGGATAGGGCAGGGCGCCGCGCCTGCGCGGCACGCATCCCGGGCGATCCGGGGTCGCTCTCAGCCCACCTTCAGCAGCAGCTTCCCGATGTGCGAGCCGTCGAAGAGGCGCAGCAGCGCCCGGGGAAGGTTCTCGATGCCTTCGTCGACGTGCTCCCGTACCGCGAGCGCACCGTTCGTGAGCCACTCGGCGAGCTGCCTGCGGCCCTCTTCGTAGCGTGCATGGAAGTGGAGAACCGTGAATCCCTCCATGCGGGCGTGACGCTCGGCGAGACGCAGGTACAGGCTCGGCCCCTCGACCCGTTCCATGTGGTCGTACTGGGTCATCGCGCCGCAGAGGACCACCCGCCCCTCGTTCGCGATGTTGTCGAGTGCGGCGTCGAGGATCGGGCCCCCTACGTTGTCGAAGAAGACGTCGACGCCTGCGGGCGCGAGCTCCGCGATGCGGGCCGCAACGTCCTCGTGCTTGTAGTCGATGCACGCATCGAAGCCGAGCTCGTCGCACACGAACCGGGCCTTCTCCGGCCCGCCCGCGATGCCGATGACCCGTGCTCCTGCGAGCTTGGCGATCTGGCCGGCGATCGAGCCTACGGCTCCTGCGGCGGCGGACATGAGCACGACATCGCCCTCGGATACGCCGCCCACCTCCAGGATGCCGAAGTAGGCAGTCAGCCCGGCGGTGCTGCCCAGCGCCCCCAGGTAGGTGCGCAGGGGAACCCGGGAGTCGTCCACCACCTCGACCGCCATCGGCGGCAGGGTCGCGCAGGTCTGGGCCATGAAGGTGCCGCACACCGGGTCGCCGACGCGCAGGCCGTCGCAGTTGCTCTCCACCACCCGGCCGACGCCGAGGGCCGGGAGCACCTCCCCGAGCGCGACGGGCGGATGGGCGCTGCCCGGATTGAGCGCGGCCCGGATGAAGGGGTCGATCGAGAGATGCTCGACGGCGATCAGCGCGCAGCCCTCGGGAGGCGCTTCGACCGGCGCCTCGACGATCGCGAAGTCCGCGCTTCGGGGGCGGCCCTGGGGACGGCGGACCAGTGTGCACTTCCGGTTCACCCGCTTCGTCATCGCCCCTCCTCTCCTCGCAGGTATCGCCCTCCCGCCCCGGGAGGCGTCAGCCGCGCGAGACGGGTGGGTTGTTGACGCTGCCTACGCCGCCGCGCCCGCAGGTTGACAGCGTACACAAAGCTCTCGAAGGAGCGCCTCGGCGACGGGCCGCTCCCGGAAGACCCGGCGACGCGGAGCGGCCTCAGGAGCGCTGGATGCCTCGGGCGATCTGCTGGATCGCTCCCGTGACCAGATACACGATCTCTTCGGGGTCGTCGGTCGACTTCTCGATCTCGCCGACCCTTCCATCGACGATCAGCGACGCGAGGCCGTGTACGAGCGACCAGGCCAGCAGGGTGAAGTGCGCGGGGTCGACGCCTCGTGCCCGCGGCCCGAGCCGCTCCAGCGCCTGCACGGCGGCGGCCCGGAAGAGGCTGTCGGTCGCATCCAGCGTGGCTCGCAGGGAGGGATGCTCGGAGGCATCGGGGACGTCCGGCCCGAACATCACGCGGAAGTGGGCAGGATGTCGTGCGGCGAACTCCACGTAGGCGACCCCGACGGCCTCGAAGCGGCGCACCGAGTCGGCGGGCGCGCTGGCGAGCCCGTCCATCACGCGCTGCTGCAGGGTTCGGAAGCCCTGCTCGGCAACGGCGGCGACGAGAGCCTCCTTGTTCTCGAAGTGCCGGTAGGGCGCCGAGTGCGACACTCCGGCGCGGCGCGCCACTTCACGGAGGCTGAGGCCGCGCGTGCCGGACACCTGGACCAGCGCCAGCGCCGCATCGATCAGCTCGCGGCGGAGTCCGCCGTCGCGCGGTCGGCGCACGCTGCGCGGCGTCGACTCCCTGGATGCGCGCTTCTGTACGCTGCGGGGCTTGCGTACCGTGCGTCTCTTCGAGTCCGAGTTCTTGCTGCGGGGGCGGCCGGCCATGCGGGGCAGTCTCCGAGAGCAGGTTGCCGGTGTCAACAAAATCCCGGCGCTTTTGTTGACATTGTCAACTCAGGCGGAAGGCCGGCCTGTAACTCGCCGATTGCGCGGGGGATTCGGGCCGCCGTGTCGACACGCGCAGGTTTCGGTGCAACCCCCGCGGGCGCGCGTCGCATTCACCCGAAATCGCGAGAAAGTTGCAGCTTGGGTGTCGAAAGGGCTTCGATTGCGCTCGGAAAGGTGAGATCATGTGCGCCGGGAAAGCGAGTCTCCGGGACGAGCGGTCGGGAGACGCAGGCCGGCCGACCAAGACACGCCTCGCCGTACCACAACGGGAGAAGAAGGATGAAGCGGAACGGATACCTGAGCGTTGCAGCGGTCCTGGGATTGATCTTCGGGAGTGGGGTGGCCGCGGCGTTGATCCTCGACGCCGGCACGACGAAGAGCGCTGCGGGTTGGCGCTCGGATCTCGTGAAGCAGATCAACGCGTACAACGACTGCATGAACAAGGCGATGAACTCGTGCGACAGCAAGGGTGACGAGCCGGGCGTGCTCGAGTGCATCGCGGAGTGCGACACCAGCGATCCGGACGGAGAGCCCGGCAACACGACCTGCTTCACCGGCGGGACCGTTCCGAGCTCCGGGCCCGCCGATGGCACTCCTTGCGTGAGCGACAGCTTCTGCGACTACCAGATCACGGTGCCGCCGGGCATCGTCTTCGACAGGCCGGGTCGGTGTCTTGCGGATCCCCGCCCCTGCGCGACCTACGGCACGGAGGCCGCCAACTCGTTCGCCGCGGCGATCGACAAGTGCAACTCGAAGTTCAATCCCGCGAAGAAGGGCTTCGACTACGACGGCAGCGGTGCCGCGGTCACCCTCGGCGACGTCCCCGCGCTCGGCTGCCTCGCCGACTGCTCGACGGCCGATGGGACCCAGCTCGATCTGGCCACGTGCAGCGGAGGCGACCCGAACGCCGATATCTCGGGGGTGTGGCAGGCTGCATACACGGCCGAAGACGGGACGGTGCGCCGGACGCTCTCGCTGTTCGACTTCCAGTTCGCGACCATCTATGACTTCGGCGGCCTGGGGCCCGGGGGCTGCATCGACGAGAATCCGGACGATCCCCAGAAGTGCGTCTCGAGCGACTCGAAGGTCCTGGGCAAGATGCAGAGCTGCATCAACAAGGCGCTCCTGAAGTGCGAGAACGACTTCAAGGGCGGCGCCGGGAACGGCGGCACCACGGACGACGGAACCGCCTGCGACAACGCGACCGTGGCGGCGTGCGTGAGCGACGCCAGCGCCGCGCTGCAGTCCGCGGGGTCGGCCCTCATCGTCACCAGCATCCAGGACGGTCTGCTGGGGGCGAGCGACCAGAACTTCAACCGCCAGATCGACTACGACTCCGGCGGCTCTCCGGCCGTGTCGGGTGACGCCGCGCCCTCGTGCGGGACCTGCGGAGACGGCACGATCGACTTCGGCGAGGAGTGCGATCCGGGAGCGGCTCTGCCCCCGGGCTGTGCCAGCTGCCCGTCGACCTCGAACTTCCTGTCGGGCCAGAACCCCTGCGAGTGCTTCTAGAGCAACGCGCAGCGTAGAATAAGAGACGGGCGGCAGCTTCGGCTGCCGCCCGTCGTCGTTTCGGGCTTCGCTGCGCGCACGGCGGCGCTCAGCCTGGTGCGGCGGCGCGCTAGCCGGCCAGCCCTTCGCCCATCGTCACCGAGATCGTGCAGGAGTACTCGGGGAGATCGGGCTCGAAGAGCATCGCCAGGGGGGTGTTGCCGTTGAAGACGGCCTCGCAGGACGCCTTGCAGCCCTCCAGGCAGGCCCGATCCTGGGTCCGGCCGTCGCCCGGCGCGGTGTGCATCCAGCAGCGGGGGATGTACATCTGGATGCGGCCCCCGCTCATCTTCAGCTCGGCCGGGCCGACGATGGCGCTGATCGGGCTCACGTGCTTCAGCAGGAAGCCGCCGACCTTCTCCACGAGCCGGCCCCGGCGGCTGGAGCCCCGGGAGGCCGTCGCGGGCCGGGTGGGCGCCGAGCCCTCGGGCCGCGTCGCCCGCTCGATGCTGGGCAGCAGGGAGCCCATGGCCTGGCGGATGTTCCGCGCCATGATGTCGACGACCAGGTCCTGATACTCCGCCTGGGTGAAGTGCTGACTCAGCTCTCCGAACACCCACTCGAGCTCGCGGATGTAGGCGCCGTAGATCTTGCGCCACCTGTCGCGGGGCGAATCGAGGAGACGGATGGGCTCGCGCAGGGACACGACCCGGTCGTAGCCCTCATCGACCTTGCCCGCGTCCTCGGAGACCAGGCGGAGGATGGGGACGTAGGTCCTCGGAATCACATCTCCCACCTTGGACATCATCAGCTTGACGGTGAGGAAGTCCACCCAGGCCTGGGGATTCCACTTCTGCCAGCCGGTTCCGAACTCGCCGGTGTCTGCCGTCATGTCCCCGTCCCTACACGGTTGTGAGAGGCAGTCTAGCAGCTTCCGGCTGCGCGATGGCTGTGCCGGACGGGCTCTGCGAGAATCGTCCCAGCGACGTGGAGGAAGAGGATGGAGACTCACGAGTCGGGCCTCGATGCGGATCGTCTGCAGCGCGTCTGCCGGGTCATCGCGGAGGACGTGGAAGCGAAGCGCTATGACGGCGCCGTGATCCTCGTGGCCCGCGGCGGCCGGGTCTGCCTGCACGAAGCCATCGGCTTCGCGGAGCGGGAGGGCGGCCGGGAGGCGGCGCTCGACGACGTGTTCCACCTCTTCTCCGTGACCAAGACGATGACGGCCGTGGCGGTCCTGCGCTGCGTCGATCGGGGCGAGCTCCAGCTGACCACTCCCGTCGCCGAGGTCATCCCGGAGTTCGCCGCCCACGGGAAGCAGCGCGTGACACTGGCCCAGCTCCTCTGCCACCGGGCGGGCCTGCCGAAGGACCTCCCCCACATCGAGCCGGGCGAGCTGGGCAGCACCGAGGTCGTGGCCCTGGCCGTGGCGGGACAGGCCCCCTACGTGAAGCCGGGCACCATCGTGAGCTACAGCCCCATCGGAGCGTTCGCGGTCCTCGCCGAGATCGTCCGACGCATCGACGGGGGGGCGCGCCCGTTCCGCCAGATCCTCGACGAGGACGTCCTGGCGCCGCTCGGCATGAAGAGCACCAGCCTCACCCTGCGCCCGGATCTGGCCGGGAGGCGGGTCCCGGTCGTGGTGCGGGACCCCAACCCGGGGATCATCCCGCCGGCCGCGCTGAACGCCATCAACGTGCTGCAGACCGAGACCTTCGAGATGCCCGGCGGAGGCGCGCTGGGAACGGCGCACGACCTCTTCCGATGGAGCGAGATGCTGCGTCGCGGTGGCGAGCTCGATGGGGCGCGGATGATCTCGTCGGCCCTGCTGGAGCTCGCCCTGAGCAACCACACCGGTGCCGAGGTCAACCACATCTTCGACGGCATGTGCGAGGCGCGTGGCTGGGAGCCCCTGCCGGCCTATCTCGGGCTCGGGTTCTTCCTGCGCGGCGAGGGGCTCTTCCCGATGCCCTTTGGACTCACGGCCTCGAGCGGCACGTACGGTGGACTCGGCGCCGGCTCGACCATGTTCTGGGTGGATCCCGAGCGTGACCTGGCGTTCGTCTGCCTCACGAGCGGGGTGCTCGAGGACTCCCGCAACTTCGAGCGCTTCGCGCGACTGTCGGACCTGGTGATCGGCGCGGTGGTGAACTGAGCGGTCACGCGGGGGGCCGCGGGCCCGAGAGGTCCGCCGGGCCCTGATAGAGGGGCTGCAGCCGGCGGCGTGCGATCTTCCACGCTCCCGCTTCGCGGCGGTACTCGTCGTGGTAGAGGGCGAGCAGGACGGCGGGCTGCCCCTGGGCGTCGACCAGCTGCTCGGACACCGTCCAGCGACCTGTCGCCCGGTCGCCGTCGACCTCGATCACGGCCGAGTGCGGTACGTGGAAGACGAACGGGATCCCCTCCATCGCCGCACGCCAGGCGGCCACCACGGCTTCGCGTCCGGCGATCTCGCCCCCGAAGAGCTCCCAGACACCGTCCTCTGTCCACAGCGCCGCCCAGTCGCGGGCATCCCGGCGGTTGACCGAATCCGCGTATCGCTCGATCAGGGCGCGCACGGAGAGCTCGTCGTGCAGATGGGTCGCGGACACGGCAATCCTCCGGGTTCCCCCGCCTGCGAGTATGCATGACAATGGAGCCATCGAGGCGTTCGCACGTTCGTTCGCCTCGCCCGGAGGAAGGAGGTCGGACGTGCTGCTGGTCACCGGGTGGGTGGATGTCGATCCCGGGAAGCGCGATGCGGCGCTGGTCGCCGGGCGGCCGCACATGGAGCGGACGCGGGCCTGGCCGGGCTGCCTCGACTACGTCTGGAGTGCCGATCTGCTGAACCCGGCCCGGATCTACATCTACGAGCGTTGGCGGGATTCGCAGTCGCTCGCCAGCCACCTGGCGGGGCCGCACTACGCGGCCATGCGCGACACGATCGCGGCCCACGGCATCCGGGGCATCGAGGTCTGGAAGTACGAGCCGGCGAGACGGGGTGCCGTCTACGACTCGAAGGGCGTGCCGCGCGCCGACTTCTTCGACGAGGCGTGAGGAGGCCGAGCCCCCGCGGGGCTCGGCCATCCCGGCGGTTCCCCGGTTTCTGCTCGAATCGCGCGAGAAAGTGACACAGGGGCTGTCTCGTTCCCACTTCCCTGTGGAGCGATGCTAAGCGGAGACGACATGCGGAATCGAGCCCTCGCACTGAACTTGTGGCTGGCCCTCGCGATCCTGGTGCCGGCGCACCAGGCGACCGCGCTCGCGTTCGAGGGCAGTCTGACCATCGACATCTTCGACGGCCTCCTCGTGATCCCGACGGACGGCGCCGGGGACGCGACCTACGATCCGACGACCGGCGTGTTCGAGCTTCCGGCCGGCGTGTTCGGCGTGACCGACTTCGGCGGCGACTTCGGCTCCGAGAGGCCGCCCGAGATCCCCGCCGTCGTCGAGAGCGCCTTCACCACCTACGCGACCACTTCCGGCAGCTTCGCGCCTCGCCCGGACGGAAGCGTGGGTGGCCTGATGTCCCTGGACGGCGCCTTCGACTTCTACGACGTGGCGGACGAGATCCTCATCAGCATTCCCCTCAACCCGATCGGCCTGGGCGGTGTGCAGGTCGGATTCGTCCCGCCACCGCTCGATCAGATTCTCAGCACCCAGACCATCGGCATGGAGTGGTCGACGGGCACCGTCACGGCGAACGACGTGGTCGTGGACAGCGTGCCGGGCTCGTCGGTCTCCCGGACCGGCTTCGACAACCGCGACGAGAACGGGATCGGGGAGATCCGCCTGGTGTCCGCCTCGGTGATGATCATCGACGCCGGGGAGGAGTACTTCGTGAGGGTCCCCACCTTCGCGACCCTGGATCTGGTCTTCCTGCCCGAGCCGGGCACCTGGGCCCTCCTCGCCGTGGGTCTGGCCGTACTGGTCCGGCAGACACGCCGCTAGCCGTCCGATCTCGCTGGTCGACCGGATGCGGAAGGTCGCGTCGATGTGCTCGACCGGATGCCGAGGGTCGCGTCGATGTGCTCGGCGCTCGCCACCTCGAGATCCGCCAGGGCCAGGAACTCCCGCTTCGCGGCCTCGTCTTCGGCCTGGCGCGCGAAGCCGAGCCAGGCGAGGGAACCCTGCCGCTCGGCGTGGGCCTGCAGGGTGATGCGGTCCAGCAGGCTGTGGCCCTCGAAGGCGCTCGCGTAGAGCCTGCGTGCCTCGGCGAGCGATCTACCGACGATCTCCTCGTCTGCGGGGTGGACCGGGACGAGGGCCTCGGCGCGGTCGGCGATCTCGTCTTCGCGGTCGGCGCAGGCGATCAGTCCCTCGCGCAGCTCGTCCGATTCCTCGGCCCAGACCCGGTAGCGGTCGGCGGCGGAGCGCTCGAGCCTCGCGATGAAGCCCACCCGCGAGCGCTCGGGGACCGCGACCAGGGGCTCCATCAGGAGCATCGGGAAGTTCGGGATCTCGAGGTCGGCCATGGCGCGCTCCTTCGTTCCCGAGAATACCGCGATCGGACGACCGCCCGACACGCGATCGGCGTTGGCCCGACCGACGGGCCAGGGGCATGCGCCCGCTGCGAATCCTGCGGCCGGACGCGTCGTGTCCCGAACCGATCAGGGCTAGGGTGTGTCGTGCCGCCCGAGGCAGGGCGGGGAGGAACGGAGCGATGACGCGCGATGAGAAGGGGGCCGTGGTCGTGACCGGCTGCTCGACGGGGATCGGCCGGACCTGCGCCCTGGAGCTCGTCGGTCGCGGCTACCGGGTCTTCGGGAGCGTGCGCAGCGACGCCGACGCGGAATCCCTCGAGAAGGCCGGGGGACCGGGTCTCACCCCGATCCGCATGGACGTGACCGACCACGACTCCGTTCTCGAAGGTGCAGCGGCGGTGGGGGACGCGCTGGGGGAGGACGGACGGCTGGTCGGGATCGTCAACAACGCCGGGATCGCCGTCTACGGGCCGCTCGAGCTGCTCCCCCTCGAGACCCTGCGCAGCCAGCTCGAGATCAACGTGCTGGGCTACCTGGCGGTGACGAAGGCCTTCATCCCACTGCTACGCCGGGACGCGGGCCGGGTCGTGATGATCGGCTCGTCGAGCGCCTATCTCACCCCTCCATTCCTCGGGCCCTACGCCTCGAGCAAGTGTGCGCTGGAGTCCATCAGCGACGCGCTCCGCCGCGAGCTCGCGCCGTGGGCGATCGACGTCGTCGTGATGCAGCCGGGGGCCGTGATCACCCCGCTCTGGGACAAGTCGATCGAGAGCGGTGACGCCTGGTTCGAAGGCCTGCCCGAAGCCGAGCGCCGCCTCTACGAGCAGGGCTACGGTGCGATGCGCAAGACCTTCCGCGACAAGTCGGGGCGCGGGATCCCCGTCGAGAAGCTGGCCAGGCGAGTCGCGGAGGTGCTCGAGGCGAAGTCTCCCCGCACCCGCTACCGGATGGGCACCGACACGCTGGGCTACCGCCTGATGGCCATGCTCCCCGACAAGGTCGTGGACGCGATGATGGCCGTCGGGCTGGGACACACGCGCCAGAACGTCGTCAAGGAGCGCGGCTGAACCGCGCGCATCTCGTCGCTAGACCCGGTACTCCAGGTGGAGCTCCCTCAGGCCGCGCGCGATGAACATCGAGTTGTGCTTGAAGTCGTTGCGGCCTGGAGCGAAGCGGACCTCACGGAAGCGGTCGAGCAGGGCCTCGAGCGCCACGCAGCCCTCCAGACGCGCGAGTCCGGCTCCGATGCAGTAGTGGGCGCCGTGACCGAACGCGAGGTGCTCGCGCACATTCGGGCGGCGGGGATTCATGCGGCTGGGTTCGGGGAATACCCGGGGATCCCGGTTCGCCGCGCCGAACATGATGCCGATCCGCGAGAAGGCGGGGATCGGAACCCCGCCGATCTCGGTGTCCCGGGTCGAGACGCGGAAGATGTTCTGTACCGGAGACTCGAGTCGCACCCCTTCCTCGACGACGCCAGGGATCAGGCTGCGGTCCTCGCGGACCTCGGCCAGCACGTCCGGCTGCTCGATCAGGAAGCGCTGGGTCGCTGCGATGGCCGCCGTGCTGGTCTCGTTTCCGGCGAGCATGAACTGCTGGAGGATGCTGGCCATCTCGGCATCGTCGAGGGGCCGCTCGCCGTCGAGCTTGGCACGGATCAGGACCCCGAGTATGTCGTCGCGAGGATCCGAGCGGTACTCCTCGATCCGGGTGGTGAAGTACTCCTGGCATTCGAGGATCTGGTGCGCGCATTCGACGCTCCGCTCCTCGGAAGCCAGGCCGCCGATCAGGTCCAGGAAGGCATCGGACCACTTCTTGAAGTCGCCGATGCGAGAGCGCGGGACACCGAGCTGCTCGGCGATGATGATGAGAGGGAGCGGCGCGGCGAACCGCCCGATCAGCTCGACCTCGCGGTCCGCCTCGAACTCGTCGATCAGCTCGTGGGCGACGACCCTCACGTGGTCGCGGATCTTCTCCACCCGTCGGGGCGTGAAGGCCTTGGCGACGAGCGATCGATAGCGGCCGTGCATGGGCGGGTCGGCGGTGATGAGGGTGTTGGCCGGGGGCAGGCCGGTCGCGAGGATCGCGATGGCGGCTTCGGGCGGCGGCCGGGTCATCGCGCCGATCGCGGAGGAGAAGGTCTGGGGGTCGCGCAGGACGGTGAGCAGGTCGTCGTAGCGCGTGACCAGATAGGCCTCGAGGTGCGCGTCCCAGTGCACCGGAGACTCCTCGAGGAGCATCGCGTAGAGCTCATACGGCTCCTCGACGATGTCGGGGGAGAGCGCACTCACATCGGCCAGCGCCATGGAACCTCCGTCTCGAGGGAATTCTAACACCTGTGTCGGGCTCGGTCGCGCGCCCGCAGTTCCCGTTTCGATCGGGACGGTCTATGATCCGTGCGACCAGAAGCCGTCAATGGAGACCCATGATGCCGACGCCCGATGAAGTGCGAAGCGTGATCGAATCGTATGTCCGGATGATGTGCAGCAACGACGTCGACGGGATCGTGGACCTGTACGCAGACGGCGGTACGGCCGAGGATCCGGTCGGGGGCAAGATCCAGAGCGGAAAGGACGAGCTCCGCACCTTCTATGCGGGTACGGTGCCGAGCCTCCAGGTGGAGCTGACGGGCCCGGTCCGGGTGGCCGGCAACGAGGCCGCCTTTCCGATGCTCGCGGAGCTGACGATGAACGACAACAAGCTCTATCTCGACGTGATCGACGTCATGGCCTTCGACGACGCGGGCCGGATCACCAGCATGCGTGCCTTCTGGAATCCCGCTGAGATGCGTCCCAACCGCTGAACCGCCCACGGGGGCTATGCCGCGCCGGCACGGGCTGCAGCGACCCAGGTTCCGTGGAACCCCGACGGGATATGGTGGTCGAAGTGCGCGCGCGCGATCGGGCCATCCGACACGTGCCGGGCGTCGAACACCGCGAGGTGACTCGTCCGGCTGCTCGAGCGGTAGACGATCGTGAGCAGGTAGCCGTCTCCTTCGGGTGCCTCCGGTCCCCTGGGCGCGAAGATCGCCTCGGAGTTGAACTCGCCGTCGGGGAACCAGAAGAGGTCCTCCACGCCGCTCTCCAGGTCCACGTGGGCGAGTGCGAAACGGTGGCTCGCGTCGACGGTCAGCCCGAAGAGGTGCCGGTACGCGCTGCCCGCCACGCGCTGGTCGTGCTGCCCGAACTCCAGGGTGGTGTCGCAGAGGCGCTCGTGCTCGACCCGTTCGCTTCCGTGGGGAATCCGGATCCGGGTGACCTCGCCCGCCTGGGGCGGCTGGTCGACGTCGGCGACGTTGACGTCCAGGGCGCTCGAGTCCGCGTACTTCATGATGTCCACGACCGTCGCGTCCGGTTCCTCGTACCCGCCGCTGAAGTGGATCTGGAAGAAGGCGTCGGTCCGAAAGCGCCGCACGCGCTCGGGGGCGTCGATCGGGACGACGATCACCTCGGTGCCGGCGCTCGGCGTCCATCGGAAGAGCTCGGGGAAGTCGCCGATGGCGAGGATCGCCCGGTGGATCACGAGCCTGAGAGGGGAGACGAGCATCACGACGTGCTGCTCGGTGGCCATGAAGTCGTGCAGCATCACCGGGTGGTCGAGGGGTAGCTCGCCGAGGCAGCGCGCGGGTCCTTCCCACGGCAGGGAGTAGATCGCCACGTGGGTCTTGCGGCCGTAGCGGAGTCCGACGTTGTAGGTGGTGCGCCGCGTGGCGACCGGGTGCGGATGGGCCGAGAACGCGCCGCGGATCACCCCGCCCAGGCTCGACTCGCCGATCGTCTGGAGCTCGCGATCGAACGCGATCGGACGGGCGTTCTCCATCAAGGCGTACAGGTTCCCGTGCCATTCCATGACGTTCGTGTTGCCGGTGTTCTTGAAGCGCCCGAGAAGACCGTTGGCCACCTGGCGGGGCCACGAGACGGCGGTCTGGTAGAGCGGCCGCCCGGCACGCTCCTCGGCCACGAACCCATCGCTCCGCAGCAGACGGTGGGCGCCCTCGGCCCTGCCCGCCGCCAGGCGGACGGCGCAGATGGCACCGTCGCCCTCGAAGACGTGGCTGTAGGGTCGCCCGAACCGCTGGGTGAGGGCGGGGCCGGTGCGGTAGAGCGTCCCGGCGAGATCGCCGGGGACGTCGCCTTCGAGCTTCAGGGGCTCGTAGCCGTGCTCGCGGGTCAGGTCGGACCAGAAGTGCGAGAGCTTGGTTCCCATCCGTGCCGGATGGAGTCGGCTCTTCCTGGCTTCGGACGGGCTCATGCGCGCGGCTCCGCTGCGTGCGTTCTCAACGACCGGCGAGGTTCCTCTGGATCGCAGCGAGGACGCCGGTGTAGAGATCGTCCACGGCCTTCCGCGCCTCCTCCTCGCTGACGCCCTTCGGCTCCCAGGTGCTGCTCCAGACGAGACGGCTCCGGCCGTCGCCCAGGTCCACGACCTGCATGGAGGCCTGGTAGTCGTCCACCGGCATCGGGTTGCCGTCGAGGACCCGGTAGTGGACGGTACGGTTCTCCTCGTCGATGGACTCGAGACGCTCGCGGACCGTGGGAAGGGGCGGGGTGCGAATCGTGCGGATCATCCCGATCCCCTCGCCTTCGCACTCGTAGTCCGGGTTGCCCGGGAGCCAGCTCACCTCGCCGAAGTCGCAGAGCAGACGCCACAGCGCATCCGCGGACATCGCGATCTCGCCAGCGACCTGGTGATGACCCATGGGATCGCGCCTACTCCACCGGGTAGCTCGGATGGAAGTACGCCTCGTAGCGCATCGCCTGGGAGGTCGTGAAGGCGTACTCGGCGTAGTTGGCGAAGGTCGCCTGGTTGCTCTCGATGACCGAACCCTTGTACCGCCATTCGAACTCGGCCGACGTCTCGAGCACCTTGGTCGGATGCACCTTCGTCGTGTAGAACCAGGTCCGATTGAAGTAGGAGACCGTCGCAGTCGGGTTCGCGAAGGTCCGGGTGAAGAAGGGATCGAGCTCCTTGAGGGTCCCGGCCGGGCACTTCTCGAAGCTCGCGTCGAGGATGCCCTCGATCGCGAAGGACTTCGACGCCTCCGTCTCGACGTCTCTCATGCCCGGATGGAACTCCTTGCGCAGGCCCAGGTAGAGCCCGCCGATCACGCCGATCAGGTACTCGAGGTAGAGCACCGGGACGAAGGAGCAGAGTCGCTCCTCCCCTGCGTGGGTGTAGAGGACGGGGAAGAAGAACATGAGCTCCCGATAGGGGCGCAGCTCGATCCCGGTCATCACGTCATGGACGTTCCGGCAGTTGCTGAACAGGAGCATGAAGGGATGCAGGCCGGGGAGGGGCCGCGCCGTCGGGTAGCTCGCGGCCATCGCCTCGTCGGAAGGGATCGACATCGCCGGCGGCAGGAGCTCCTGGAGCGCGCGGGTGGGGAAGTGACCCGCCACGAGGTACGACGAGTTGCGCCCGGCGAGCATGTCGTCGTGGGGAGTGCGGCTGCGGAGGTCGGCGAGTGTCTGCATGGCGGGTCTTCGATCGCTGGCAGCAGCCCGTCGTGTATCACGCTTTGTTGACAATGTCAACAAAATGCCGGATGCTCGTTGCGGTCCGATCGGTCGGGGCCGGCAGCGAGGAAGAGGGCGTGACTTCCGGGCAAGGACGCGAGCGTCGCTACTGGGGAATCGTCGCGCCGCTGCCCGCGCCGGCCATCGCGACGTTCGCCCGGAGAGCCGAGTCGGAGGGGCTCGAGGGCCTCTTCGCGCCCCAGGTCATCGGGCCTCCGTGGTCGACGCTCGCCGTGGCTGCCTCCCACACCGAGCGCCTGAAGATCGCCAGCGGCGTCGCGATCGCTGCGGCACGCAGCCCGTTCGAGACGGCGATGGCGGCGATCGACCTGGACCGGATCAGCCAGGGCCGCTTCATCCTGGGCCTCGGTGCCAGCGTCCAGGCCTGGACCTGCGGGCTCTTCGGTGCACCTCCGCACCGACCTCTCGCGCACCTCCGCGAGACGATCGCCGCCGTTCGGCACATCGTCCGCGGCGCCCACAGCGAAGAAGGCCTCGCGCCGTTCGAAGGTCACTACTACCAGGGCGACTTCTCGGCGCTGCAGCCGCAGCAGCCTCCCGTTCGCGAGAGCATCCCGATCTGGGTCGCAGCGCTGCGAGGCCCCGCCGTGCGCCTGGCGGCGGAAGTCGGCGACGGGATCATGGGACACCCGATGTGGTCGCTGGACTGGGCGATCCACCGGGTCCAGCCGGAGATCGCGGTGGGGCTCGAGCGCAGCGGGCGCAGGCGCGAGGATGTCGAGCTCAATCTGTGGTTCTGGTGCGCTCCGAACGAGGATGAGGCCGAGGCCATCGAGGACGCCCGCACGACCGTCGGGTTCTACGCCTCCTTCGAGCAGTACGAGTCGTTCTTCGCTGCCCACGGCTTCCGCGACGAGGCGCGTCGGGCCCAGGAGATCGGCCGCGACCGCGACGTGTTCACCCGTCCGGATCTCGTCCCCGACGAGATGGTTCGCGCGTTCGTGCTGTGCGGGAGCCCGAGCTCGATCCGCGAGCGCATCGAGCAGGCCTGGACGGTCGCCGACTCGATGGTGGTGATTCCGCCCGCCTACGGAATCGACCCGATCAAGATGATGCACTACCAGACCGAGATCGCGAAGCTGCTGCCATGACGCCGGGGGGACGCTCCCAGTTCGATCCGGAGCGGTCGTGGCAGGTGCTCGAGGACCGGATCGACGCCGAAGACGACCCGCGCCGGCGGCGTCTGCTCGAGCAGGTCCGCGACCATCTGCGCGCGGAGATCCGCGGCGAGCTCGCCCCTCTCATGGACACCCTCGTCGACGATCCGCACTACCACCTGTGGGGGCTCGGTCCGGAGATGGGACCGAAGGGGCGACGAGCCGTGGCGGCCTTCTACACCGAGATGATCGCGAGCGGAGGCAACCGCTTCGAGTTCGACATCCGTCGAATCGTCGTCGACCGCCACTCGGTGGTGACGGAGGGAGTGATGCGGACCGTGGTCCCTGGGGCGGTCCTGGCTGCCTCCGGCGTGGCGGAGGTGCACGGGGCCCCGGTCGATCCCGACGCCCGCTACGTGTCCGAGAACCGGATCCTCACCGTGTGGCCCGCAGCCGCCGACGGGCGCCTGGAGGGCGAGGACATCTACTTCGGAAGCCCTCCGCTCTCCTCGCTCGAGCTGCTGGTGGAGTAGGGTGGGGACGGTCCGCTGCAGCAGGCCCGCGCGGGCCCGCGAGGAAGGGAGTGCCAGATGACCGTCGAGGAGCTGCTCGAGATCGAGGAGATCAAGCAGCTGCGCATGCTCTACTCACACTTCCTCGACGGGGGCGATCTCGAAGGCCTGGCAGGTCTCTTCTGCGAAGACGCCGTGTGCGAGTTCGGAGAGAAGTACGGTGGAACCTGGGTGGGGCGAGAGACCATCCGGCAGAACTACGCACCCTACACGACGGGGGGTGCAAGGCCCTTCGGGCTCTTCATGCATGCGGTCACCAATCCCTGGATCCGGCTCACCGGGGCGGACACGGCCCACGGTCGCTGGTATCTGCTCGACCTGAACCTCCTCCCGGGCAACGACGAGCCTCTCAATCTGTTCGGCATCTACGACGATCGCTACCGCAAGGTCGACGGCAAGTGGCTCATCGAGAACACGCGGATCGAGTTCCTCTGGCGACGAGCCGGGCTCTACGGCCCCGACGACCCTGACTGAGCGAGCGAGGCGTCCTCGCAGACCAGGTCCGCGGCGATCATCCCGGATCCGATGCAGACCGGAATCCCGCCGCCCAGGTGGACGGACGAGCCCGCGAGATAGAGGCCGTCGAAGATCGGTGAGCGCATGCGCGGCCGGAACATCGACGTCGAGAGGAGGCCGCTCTCCAGGCCGTACAGGGCGCCGCGGTGGAGGCCGACCTCGCGCTCGAGCTCGAGCGGGGTGCTCAGGTGCGCGAACCGGATCCGCTCCCGCAGCCGGACGCCGAAGTCAGCCTCGAGGAAGTCGAGCATGCGGTCGGCCTCCCGTCGCTGGATGTCGTCCCAGCTCGCGCCATCGGCGAGCTGGTAGGGAGCCAGGGTGTGCAGATGCACGACGTGGTGTCCGGGCGGAGCGAGCGAGGGATCGGTCCTGCTCGGTATGGACGCCAGCAGATAGCCACCTCGGGAGGGGCGACCCCGCTCGTAGTCGTCGAACCAGATGCGATTCAGGGCTTCGAGGCCGCCCGAGTAGAGGGTGTGATGGGCTCCGAAGCCCTCGTCGCCCTCGATGCCGAGCTTGAGCATGCACGACGACTGGGAGAGGCGGAGGCTCCTCAGGGCCAGCCGCGCCCAGAGCGGCACCTCGGAACGGGGCAGGAGCTGGCCGTAGATCGCCTTGGCGTTGATGTCCCCGACGACGACCCGGGAGCGGATCTCCCGCCCGTCGCCGAGCCGCACCCCGACGACCCTGCGCTCCTCGGTGAGGATGCCGGACACGCGGGCACCGAGGTGGATCTCGCCGCCGTCCTCCGCGAACGCGGTCGCCATTCCCTCGGGCAGCGCCTTCATTCCCCCCTTCGGGTAGTAGGAGCCCTGATGCTCGGCGTAGCTGAGGAACGCGGCGTAGCCCGGGGCCAGGGCCGGAGGCAGTCCCACGCTGTAGGAGGCGAGGCTGAGCGCTCCGAGGATGGATTCGCTGCGGAAGTACGAGCGCAGCGTCTTCTCGAAGCTGTGGAGCAGGCTGCTGCGATCGCTCGTCATCGACGGAGAGGTGCGCGCGATTTCGCGCGCATCCGAGAGCGTCTGGAAGCGGCGCGTGAAGATCTGGGTCATGGCCGCCGCCATGCCGGATTCGGCCGCCTCCGCGAATCGCCTCCAACCTTCTCCGTCCTCCTCGGAGAAGGAGGCGAAGAGCTCGCCCGTCTCGAGGGGCGAGGTGGGGATCTGGAAGCGCCGCCGTTCCTGGTCCACGACCTCGAAGAGGGGCTCGATCGGAAGGAACTGGACGTACCGCGCCATCTCGCGGCCCGTGCTCCGGAAGAACCGCTCGATCACGTCGAGGAACAGCACCACGGTCGCCCCGACGTCGAACTGGTAGTCGCCGTGTCGGAGCGACCCACAGCAGCCCCCGACGCGGGGAGCCTGCTCGAAGATGGCCGTGCTCATCCCCCGGTGGGCCAGGAGGCCGCCCGCTGCCAGGCCGCCGAGGCCGGCGCCGATCACGATGGCGTCGTAGTCGTGGGTGGACAGGGGCTCGCTCCATCCATGGCCATCACCCATGGCCCCGGAAAAGGGGTCAGAGCTTGTAGCGCAGCACGAGCCACGGGAGCTGTCGCACGAGGCGCCAGTAGTAGAGGACGGTGCGCCCCCTGGGCTGCCGTCGCGGTCCGTTCCGGCTCGAGCGGAGCTGCTGCTCCTGCCGACCGTCCTCGTTCATCGACTGGCCGTCTCCTGCAATGGGTCGGCGCTCGGGCTCTAGTCCAGCCCCCGGCGTCTCAGCTCCTGGGCCAGGCGAACCGTGTCCGATTCCTTGGGCTCGCCCAGCTGCTGCTCGTCCAGCATGCCCTGGCTGTGCTGGAACATCTTGATTCCGTCGTAGCTGATGAACTTCTCCGGCACGACCTCGATCACGACGCGAAGCGGCGAGTCCAGGCGCTGGCGGAAGGTCTCGGCTCCCTCCGGGTCCGGGTTCAGATGGGATGCGAAGGCCGGGTAGAACCAGCCCTTGGTCTCCTCGTCCTCGTGGATGACGGCGCGTCCCTTGATCGTCACCGTCTTGCCCGGGCCGAGGGGCGTGCCCGTGCTGGTCACGACGACGGAGCAGCGGGGATCGCGTCGGATGGCGGAGACGCGGTGCCGGTTGGCCCCCGCCGTGAGCCACATTCGCCCGCTGTTCCAGTAGCAGGACATGATCACTCCCATGGGCCAGCCGTCGCGGGTGGCCCAGTTGAAGACGCACTCGATCTGCGTCGACAGGAGCTGCTCCCGGACCTCCGGATCCAGGGGATAGATCGAGACCTTCTCGTAGTTCTCGACCGATTCGGGCATGGTCGACCTCGCATCTTCCAGGCGGCGCGCTAGCGGCCCTTGCTGAGCCGTCCGATGTCGATGTAGCGGCGGATCCGCCCCTTGCTCTTGAGGGGCGTCCCGTGGGCGTCCCAGAAGTCGATGCGGTTGCCGGTTCCGGTCTGGACGTTGACGATCGTGTCGCTGATGACCCGGAGGTCCCTGGGGACGGGGACGCCGGGCCAACCCACGTACCAGTCGGGATCGTCCTCGCTGAAGCGATGGTTGTGGTAGATGATCTTCCACAGCTCGTTCTTCTGGTCGTAGGCGAACGAGTACATCGCCGTCAGCGTTTCCTTGTCCAGGTAGATGTCCTTGTGGTCGTAGGGGTGGGAGGGGTTCTTCGCCTTGAAGCGGATCTTGATCGCCTTTCGCACCTCCCAGTTGTCGTCCGCGTAGGAGAGCCCGTAGGGGCCGAAGTTGTGGTCCTTCTCGTACGGATAGGCCCGGACCTTCGTGTTCATCGGTGCGATCAGGTCCATCTCCCCGAGGCACTCCCACTCGTACTGGGGAACGATGCCAGAGAAGCTGCGCAGATCGTCGAAGGTGAAGTCGGTGCCGGAGATCGCGTCGGTTCGCTGGGCCGTGGAGATCCTGCGCACGCGACGCAGCGTGGGGAGGTAGACCCAGGTGTCGTCGTTCTTGGCCACCTCCATGGGCTCGTCTGCGGACTTGTACCGATAGGTCATCAGGTTGATGCCGCGGGCGTCGAAGGGCTGGTTGACCTCGATGCCGAAGGCCGTCTTGCGCTTCTCGGCCTTGAAGAGATCGCCGTTCCTCTTCTCGAGGAGCTCCTTCTCGACCCGACGGGAGAGGATCACGCCTCTGGACGTACCCTCGTAGAAGAGCGGGAGCTGCTCCCCGCGATCCCAGTACGAGTAGTAGTAGTCGGAGGCGCCGCCGCTTCCGCTCCACTGGTAGTCGAAGTTCCACGCGACCTTCACGCCGGCCTGGGGATCGCCGAGGCAGTCGATCTCGTCCATCGGGAACGGCTGGCCGGCCGTGTAGTTCTCGAGGCTGTTCCCGGGACCGATCCGCGGCTGGCCCTTGAATCGCTCGGTGGCCGCCTTGTACTCCGGCGGGGGCGAGTAGTCCCGGTAGAAGGGACCGATCTCCATCCGCATGCCCTCGTAGAAGAAGAAGTCGCGGTTCTCCCAGAACTTCGGCGGCAGATAGGGCTTGAGGGACTCGATCTTGTCGAAGCTGACGACGTCCCCCTCCGTGAAGGGCGGGGCCGTCGGGCCGGCGTCCTCCTGTGCGGGGGCCGGCCAGGCCAGGGCCAGTGCCATCAGGAAGGCAAGGAAAGCGCTGCTCTGCATCATCGGCTCTGCAAGACGCCTCATCGCTGCTCGGCCGTCACTCAGGGGGGGCATCTTCTCGTTCTCCTCGGCCCTCTGGGGCTCGTGCACGGGGTCTCAGAAAGTGTATCGGAGCCGGAGGAACACCTCGTCGCGGTCCCTCAGGATGGACAGTCCGTCCTCGATGTAGTCCTTGTACGCGTCGCGTCCGACCCGGTTGAGAATGGCGATCTCGTTCGTGGCCATGTCGATCCGGTCCGTCTCGCCGAAGAAGGCGGCGACGCCGACGCTCACCGAGAACCTCCCCGAGAAGCGGTACGAGATCTGGGGGAGGATGCCGCCCGAGTTGGTGTTGACGTCGTACACGATGGTCGTTCCCGCGAGCAGACGATCCTGGAAGTAGCCGGTCTGGAGCGTCAGCGTGCCGAGCACCTTGAGGGGACCGTCGGTCCGGAAGCTGTCCCGGTATCCGCTGATGTACTGGAAGAACCACTGGGTGTTGATGAAGATCGTGCGGTTCGAGTTGAGGAAGTTGACGAAGGTCGGACGGTCGATCGAGATGGTGAGGTTGTAGACGTGGGCGTCGCGCAGGCCGTCGGGCTCGTCGCCGTCGGCGAAGGGCACGTTGGCGAGCCATGTGGCCTCGACTCCCCAGTTCGTCCTGCTGATGTCTTCGGTGAAGTCCATGGAGAAGCCCAGGACGTTGCGCTTCTGGTAGCGCAGGATGACCGGGTTTCCCGCGTGCCAGAGGAAGTCGCGGCGCCCGAACGTCCCGTTGCCCCCGGCCGTGACGATGTTGCGGCGGTTTCCGATGGGGGCCAGGAAGAAGGAGAAGGCATTGCAGAGCTGAGGCTTGGCGAATGAGCAGCCGTCCTTGCGCAGCGGCCGGGTCTCGTCGTACTGGTCGATCGCGGGCGGCTCGCCGGCGGCGAGCTGGGGCGGTGGCGGCGCGGAGAGAGCCACGAAGATCGCCATGAAGTTCCAGGAGAGCGCCGCCAGCTCGCGCGCCCACTTCTGCCCGGTGAAGGGGTGTCCGGTGAGGCCCGTGCTCGCGTTGACGAAGGAGTTGGGGGGCGTCCCGTCGACGCGCGGGTCGTAGCCGCGGTCGCCGGGGCCGCGGCAGCCCGGCAGCACGAAGAGCTTGCCGCGCTCGTAGCGCGTGCAGAGCGGTCCACCCTGGAAACCGACCGTCCCGGGCTGGGGGCGGCTGGCGTCGGTCGTGTCCCAGTCGCCGAAGGTGCCCTCGAAGCCCACGAAGGACATCGCGAGGGCGCTGGCCTCGGTGTTGAAGAGGTCGATCCCGTCGATGTCGCAGGACGTCTGCCAGAACCGCCCACAGCCGAAGAGCGCCTCCTGCTCGTCGGTGAGGGCCCCCGACATGTCCGAGCTGATGACGCCGAAGAAGCCGTCGGACGGACCGTCGTTCGCGTCGATGCTGAGGGGCGACAGCACGCGCAGGGGATCCGCGCCATTGGGAAACGCGAAGGCTGGCCAGACGAGTCCGGCGCGGTCCCCCGCCATGAGATTGGACAGGCTCTCGGCCAGGGTGACCGCCACCGGAGCCTGCGGGGGGATGTCCTTGCTGTTGAACACCGACAGGCCGCAGGCCGACGGGTCGATGGACATCCCGATCACGCCCGCGCAGCTCGCGTCGAACATGGTCCGGTTTCCGGACGTGTTGTAGAGAGCGTCGTCACCGGGTCCCAGGCAGTCGGGCTCCCGCCCGGTCTTGCAGCGACCGCGGTTGCTCAGGCGGCGCGGACGCCCCGTGATCGGATCCACGTTGCGCTCGAAGGTGAGCACCTTCTCGAGATAGAAGGCGTCGTCATAGCCGTAGAAGTCGGTGAGGGCGAAGCTGAAGCGCCTCCAGCGCCACTCGAGGCGGGCACCGACCTCGAGCCCGCTCAGGCTGTCCCAGGGGTCCGAAGGCCGCTGCTCGCCCGCGATGCCGATCCCCTGGAAGCCGTTGATCGCGCTCGCGAAGGAGAGGACGCAGATCAGCGCGAGGCTGTACGGCTCGTTGCAGGTGCCGAGGTCGTGGGGCTCGTACTGATCCAGGTTGGCCGCAAACTCCAGGCGCACGTCCTGGAAGGGGCCGATGTCGAAGAAGGACCAGACGGCCCGCACCGCCCAGAGCGGCACCCGGGACTCCTCGAGACTCGGCAGCGTCGCGAGGGCGAGGTCCTGGGGGTTGAACTGGTCCTGGCTGCGGAAGAGCTCGGTCTTGCCCCAGACGATGGTCTGCCGGCCGAGGCGAAGCCAGAGGCGGGTGTCGAACAGCTCGATGTCGAGGTAGAGCTCCTTCAGCTCCTGCTCCCAGCCCTGGCTGGCTCCGTGGTTCCACTCCAGGTCGGTCTTGCTGAAGTTGAACGCGGAGCCCATGTCGTCGACGTCGCCGTTGCGGAGCCGCCGGGCCATCTCCTGCCGCGGCAGCCACAGCCCCCGCGCCTGGTCGAAGGGTCCGCCGGAGTTGTTTCCCGCGCGCGGCGCGGGGCGGTAGGGAAGCGAGTAGGCCCCGTACCGCTTCGTGATCGGGTTGTAGTCGCCGGCGCGGAACGGGTTCGGCTTCTCGATCATCCCCGCCAGCGACTTGATGTCGCACTTGGGATCCAGGAAGCCGAGGATCTGGGTGAAGGCGCCGTTGGTCGGCCCCTCGACCTGCCGGCTGCTGACCTTGCACTTGCCGCCGCGGTCGTCGAAGTAGCGCGAGAGGACGTACGGGGCGGGGTCGTCGGCCGTGCCGATGATGTCGTCGATGCCCGGAGACGCGAACAGGAGCCCGAAGACCGGCGCTGAGTCGATGTTGTACGGGCGGCGGGAGCCGGGGGGCAAGTCTCGATAGCGGAGCGCGAACTGCTCCGGCGTCTCGCCCCGGTAGAAGCGGGTGTCGCCGTCCTCGACGTTCCAGACCAGGCCGTGGCGGCGACCGCTGTTCAGGCGTTTGGGCAGCTTGGACGGGTTGTTCCCGAATGTGTTGGCGCTGGGGAATATCCCGCAGACGCGGGTCCAGATGCAGTCGTAGCGGACCTCCACCCGCGCGTAGCCCTTGACGATGTCGAAGGGCCCCCAGCCCCACTCGACCAGGTTCGCGTCGGCTTCGATGTTGAGGACGTTGGCGAACTGGGTGAGATCCCAGTCGTCGTCGGTGCCGAAGTCCCGTCCGATCGCGCGGACCTGGAGCTCGTAGAAGCCGTTGATGTCGAGCTTGCCGTCGAAGAACTCGACGGCCGCCGTCGGGCGGGCGGTCAGGAACGCAAGGACCAGCAGCGTGCCCGAAACGAGTCGGTACGAGGCGCGCTCCATCGCTCTCTCCTCGACACTCCGATGAGTCGGCTCTGCGGGGAGCCGGCTCCCGTGCGCATGATGCGTCAGCCGATCTCGCCGAGATCCCTCTTCACCTCGCGGGCGACGAGGCCTTCTCCCCCGATCGAGTCTGGCGCAGACACTCCGAGTTCATGTTTAACACGTTCAACGAGCTGTGTCCCTTCTGATTTTTGAACATGTTCAAGGGGCGGAGAAATCAGCTGCTCCGGGGGCGGGGGAATCGGCGCTCGCGCTGGGTGGAAACCCTGAGGGCTCCGCAGGCGGCGGGCCGCGGGGCGTGGACCGCGCACCGAATGGGGAGCGGCGCGCCCAATGAGAAGGGCGGTCATCCTCGCAGAGGATGACCGCCCTGGGTCTTCCGGCCCGGCCGGTTCGCGCTACGCGCGCCGCCGCCCGGCGAGCAGCAGGCCGCAGAGGCCCGCCCCCACGAGCAGGATCGTGCCCGGCTCGGGCACCTCGTAGCTGTAGATGCTGCGGACCTGACCACCATTCGCGTCGTAGTCGCTGATCACCACGATGGTGTTGGTGAGGATGTCGATCGTGGCGCTCGGGGCTCCGAGGGTGGGGCCCGAGTCCCCGGTCGGCGGCCAGGGATCGACGGGCGCCGGGAAGTCGGCGCAGACCAGGCCACCGATTCCACCGAGAACGGTGCACGTCGTGTTGCCAGTGGCGCTGCTCGAGGTCAGGTCGCCGCCGACGCCCGCGGCGAAGGTGCCCACCTGCCCCCAGCCCGTGGTGTCGAGGCGCGCATCGTCCCCGTCGTTGGGCGAGATCACGATGTCGAGCGTGATCGAGAAGTCCGGCAGGGTGAGGTCGTAGGTTCCGGCGGCTTCGTCGACGTCGCCCGAACCGACCAGCGGGAGGCTCGGAGTGAAGGTCTGTTGCACCGTGAAGCCCGCGTCGAAGATCTCCGCGCTCTCGAAGGTGAACGTGACCGGCACCGCGGAGGCGGTCCCCGCGGCGAACAACATGGTGGCCGTCAGCATCAGCGAACGAGCGAGCTTCATGATCGGGTCCCTTTCCGGCTCTCCGGCTCAGACGAGCGGTCTCGTGTCTGTACGTGGTTCGAAGGGCCCCGATAGTGTCATTTTAATTGTCGCTACCTGGCGGTGAGCCACCGCATTCCCTCGGGGATTCCGTGCGCTGAGTCCCTCTGGGGGCAAGCCCCGATCCCAGCCCAGGGTCTTGTATATAGATAGGGGGCAGTGGACGAAGGGAACACGAAAGCCCGGGCCAGTCGGGAGGCCGGCGTCAGTCGGAGAGAACCGTCGCCCGCACCAGGCGCTGGAGCGCCACCATCTGCACCCCGGTACCGATCGCCAGCATGTTCGGAGCCTGGTGGATTCCCTCGACGTAGAGGCGGAGGGCCGTGCAGTCGATGCAGACCGCCTTGAAGAAGTTGAGGGCCTGCCAGTAGTGGAGCCGCTCCGCGGTGAGCCGCACACCGACCGCGTCGCGGATGTACTCCACCCACTCGTCGTCGCTCATGACCCCCATGCCGCGCATGCTGATCAGATAGGCCCAGTCCTCTTCCGGGTCTCCGAGGTGGACGAACTCCCAGTCCACGACGGCCGTGACGCGGCCATCCCGATGCAGGAAGTTCCCGATGCCGGGGTCACCGTGCACGATTCCGATCTGCTCGGATTCGGGTGCGTTGTTGCGCAGCCACTGGGCAGCTTCTTCCACCAGAGGCGAGGGCTCGCCCACGAGCGCGGATCGATAGACGTCGTACCAGCGTTCCACCTGCGAGAGCGCGGCATCGCGGGGGCCCTTGGGCCGTTCGAGTGATCCGAGCCCGGCCTTCTCCGGGTCCATGCGGTGCAGCCGGTCGAGCAGGGCGACGTAGTCCCGCAGGCTGTCCGGTGTGTACTCGCTCGTCCCCTCGACGAAGTCCATGACGAAGAACGGCTGGGAGAGCACCTCGGTGCCGCGCTCGTACGCCAGCACGCGAGCCACGGGGTAGCCTGCGGCGTGGAGCGCCTGCATGGCCTGCACCTCGTCGGCGCTGTGGCTGCCGAGGAGGCCCCACTGCTCGACGCGGATGACCACCGTACGCCGGGCGGCGCCGTCCGCGGCGCCGTCCTCCGGCTCGAGCTCCGCGCGGTACATCGCGCGCGACTGCCCCAGGGCCATGCGCTCGAGGCGCGCGATGCGGTGCGGGGCAGGCAGTCCCAGCGCCTCGCTCAGGTAGGGCCCCAGCGCGCTTCGCTGGCTCTCGTCGATCACCGGGCTTCCTGCATGTTCGTGACGAAGGCGGCCAGCAGCGGACCGCTCGCCGCCAGCTGGGCTTCGAGCTGCTGCTCGAGCAGCGGATGCAGGGTTGCGCGGAGCTCGGAGGCCAGCGGGCTGGAGTCGTTCTGGGCGGCCACCAGCAGTCCCGAGGCGGCCTGGTAGGGGGAGGTCGCGGCGAGCGCGTTCGCGAGCTCTGCCCGGTCCGCGGCCTCGATGCGCGGCCGCAGCGCCTCGATCGCCTCGGCCAGCTCCCGGCGCCTCCGGTCCGGTCCCTCCGGGTCCGCGAGCAGCGCGACGGCGTACTCGAGCGAGGCCGCGACGAGGTTTCCGCTGTAGCGGCCCCAGTCGCTGGTGAGCTCGGGAACGATCTCCGCCCGGACGGTTGCCGCACAGGCGCGGAGGATGGTCTCGACGTCGGGGGTGACGGGTAGCGCCACGTTGGGTCTCCCTGCTGGCCTCGCTGCGGCCGGGTGTCGGCTCAGGTGCCCGGTGTGGCCCCGCGCTCCTCGGGGGTCATGGCCTGGCGGGCTTCGAAATGCTCCCTCCAGTCGTCGCAACGGCCCTGGGGACCGTTCCAGTAGTCGATCTCGAGGCAGACCTTGCCGTCGCGGAACTCGAGACGCGACATGCCCTCGCCGCACACCCACTTGCCCCGGTTCTCGGGGCCGTTGCTGTCGTCGCGGATCTGGATGTAGGCCATCCAGGTCAGGGCCACCCCGCGTTCGTTGACGAAGTACTCCTCGGGCATGACCTTGAGTCCCCCCGCCACCGCCTGCCAGAAGCCCCGGACCGCCTCGTGGCCACGCAGCGGACCGGCGTGGCCCAGGATGTCGCGCATGACGACGTCGTCGGTCATGTACTGCAGTGGAGCGCTCGAGTCGGGTCCGCCCCAGCCCTCCTCGAAGAGCCGTCTCGCGATCTCGATCTCTGCCTGTCCTGCCATGGTCGATGTCTCCACGCCTTCCGGTGTCAGGCCCCGGCGACGCCGGGGTAGGGGCCCTTGACGACGCACTCGAGCAGGCCGAGTCCCTGCTCGTCGGGATCGTCCAGGTTCACGTAGCGGGCGAAGGCCTCGGCCCAGGCGCCGTTGTTCTGGACGATCTCGGCGCCGTCGAGATCGGTCACGCGCGTCGGGTGGGATACGTCCCAGACGTCGCCTTCGAGGATCTCCTCGCCTCGGTAGACCCCGCGTCCGAGCCCGTCGTCGAAGCCCTCCCAGTAGCCTCCGCCCTGCATGTAGAGGGGGCGACTCACGACCTCGATCCCGAAGCGGTCGACCCGGCCGCTGCGTCGGATGAGAGCCAGCCGGGCGCTGCGCAGGCGCGGCTCGCCGTCCTCGAACTCGAGCGACTCGATCTCGAACTTCTTGTAGGCCCACGGCGGGCGGTCCGACTCGTAGGGGTAGGCCACGTGGCTCTGAGCGGCGCTGAAGCGGCCGTTCTTGTCGTGGAAGAACGAGTAGTAGATCGAGCGCTTCGGGAAACGCACCAGCGCCCACTGCCGCAGGCCGAACTCCGGAATGCTCGAAGCGCCGACGACTTCGCTGCCGCCGGGGGGCGGGGCGGCGTGGGGATTGGTCTTCTTGCCGCCCCCGGTGTCGCCGAGCCCCCAGGAGTGATCGCGTGCCCCGACCCAGGTCGGGTCCAGATCGAACTTGCGATCGAGAACCCGGATGTGACCGCTCACGTGGCCGAGCTGGACGAAGTTCGAGCGCTGGAACACGACGCGCCCGTCCTGGACCCCGGTCCGGCCGGGAATCTCGTCGAACGTCGGCGCTGCGCCCTCCCAGAGGAGGTCGAACTCGATGCCGTAGGGGTTCTCGTGGCAGCCGAGCTTGATCGTGCGCAGCCCCTTGACGATGTCGAGCCAGAGGGGGCCCACCGAGATGTCGTCGATCCGCGGTCGCAGGCGCCGGCTGGCGCGCAGGTTGTACTGCCTGCCGTCGTCGAGGCTCAGGCAGGCGTAGCCGTCGGCCACGTTGGTGTTCGGGTAGAAGCGGATCGCGGTGATGAGGTTGCAGCGCCCATCGGGATCACCGATGCAGAACCAGAAGCCGTCGCTCCAGTAGGGGCTGGCCGTCGCGACCTGGTCGAAGGTGTCGATGGTCGGATGCCGCGGCCATTCGTCCAGCTCGGTGAGCGTTCGTCGTGCCAAGGAATCCTCTCCACGCGACCCCCGCCGGGGAACGCGCGGAGACCATGAGGCACGGCCCTGGGGTTGTCAACGCGCGCGGGGCGGGCAGGCTACCGAAGCCAGGGGCTGCGGCTATGTTCTCGCACTTCCGGGCGCCGGACGCCCCACCCGGCAACGGGCTGGTCAGGAGGAGGGAGCATGGGACTGCTCGACGGCAGGAAGGCGGTCGTCCTCGGCGCTTCGAGCGGCATCGGCTGGCGCATCGCCGAGCGCTTCGCGGAGGAGGGGGCAGACCTCATCGTGGCGGCGCGCCGCGAGGACAAGCTGGAGGCGCTCGTCGAGAAGACCGGAGGCGCGGCCGTCCGCTGCGACGTCAGCGACGACGGCCAGGTCGAGGCCCTGGCGGACGCGGCCCTCGAGCGCTGGGGACGCATCGACGTCGCCGTCAACTCGGCCGGAGTCAACGGCCCGGGCCGGATCAGCGACATCGAGCCGGAGTACCTGCAGGAGATCGCGGCGGTGCTCTTCTTCGGCTTCTACTACTTCATGCGGCGCATGGGGAACGCCATGGCGGAGACCGGCGGCGGCTCGCTCATCAACGTCACCTCCGCCACCGCGATCATGGTCCCCGAAGGCAACGCCGCCTATTCGGGCTGCAAGGCGGGGGTCAACTTCGCCAGCAAGATGGCGGCGCTCGAGTACGGTCCCGACCAGGTACGCGTCAACGCGCTGGCCCCGTCCTTCGTCCCGACCGCGATGAATGCCTACGGAGGCATGACCCCCACCGATGAGACCCACGTGCAGATGGAGGAGGACCTTCCCATCGTCCAGGGATTCCTGGACGAGACGCCTCTCGCACGCATCACCACCGTGGACGAGTGTGCGGACGTGGCGCTCTTCCTCGCGAGCGACCTCTCGTCTTCGATCACGGGTCACGTGATTCCCGTGGACGGAGGCAACAACCTTCTCCGGCTGCCCCGCTGGGGCCCGCCCCGGCGGCGAAGGGAAGCGGCCGCGCCTCCCGCGACGGACTGAGGGTGGAGAGGGCGCGTCGATGTCGGTGATGCAGCTCGCGGTCGGCCTGCTGGTCGCGTGGGTGGCATGGCTGGCATGGCAGCGCCTGCGGCGGAGGGCGCTGCTCGACATCCGTGATCGCTGGTACGTGGTCACGGGCTGCGACTCCGGAATCGGCGCCGGCGTGGTCGAGAGGCTGGTCGAGGCGGGTGCCTGCGTCGTCGCGTTCGTCTTCACCGAGGAGGGTGCGCGTGCGGCACTCGCGGCCGGCGCCAGGCTGGCACCCCGCCTGGACATCACGGACGATGCCGCCCTGAGGAAGGCCTGCGACCAAGTGGAGCAGGCCTGCGCAGGCCGTCTCTCCGGGCTCGTGCACAACGCGGGAATCGCCCAGCCCGGGTTCATCGAGTTCCAGCCCCTGGACAACTACCGGCGCATGATGGAGGTGAACCTCTTCGCCATCATCAACCTCACCCAGATGCTGATCCCCCAGCTGAGGGCGGCTCGCGGGAGGATCGTGGTGGTGACCAGCGTGGACGGCATCGTCAGCCTTCCGGGCAACGCGCCCTACGATGCCTCGAAGTTCGCCGCCGAAGGCTACGCCGATGCGCTTCGGGCCGAGCTCTCCTTCTGGAACGTGGGTGTGTCGGTCATCAATCCCTCGACCCTGAAGACGCCCCTCGTGCACCGCTTCTGGGGCTCGATGCGCGACACGTGGGAAGCGATGGAGCGACTCGACCCCGATGGAGAATGGAAGAAGGTGTGGACCCGGGAGTGGCTCGAGAGGTACGTGGAGCAGCAGTCCGCGGGCCTCACTCGCATCGCACAGGATCCGAGGTGCGCGGTCGAGGACATCCATCACGCCCTGGCGGCGAAGCGGCCGAAGGCGCGATACCTGAGCGGACGGCTGGCGAAGACACTCTTCTATGCGCTGTGGCTCATGCCGGAGCGCTGGTCCCACGCCATCAAGAGGATCATGGTCTACCCCAGGCCCGACATCACGGGCGCCGGATGAGTCGAGGCGGCGCGCCCGGGAACAAGGGGACATCAGGAGCAACGGAATGGATGATCTGAACGGAAAGGTCGCGTTCGTGACGGGCGGGGCATCGGGCATCGGCCTGGCCCTCGCCCGGGCGTTCGCCGAGCAGGGCGCCCGGGTCGCCCTCGCCGACATCGAGATCGAGGCCCTCAAGAAGGCGGAGGGGGATCTCCTCGCAGCCGGCGCCGAGGTGGTCGGTGTCCAGTGCGACGTGTCGGACTACGGCTCCGTCGAGGCGGCTGCCGACCGCGCCATCGAGGCCTTCGGCAAGGTCCACATCCTGTGCAACAACGCGGGCGTGGCCCCGTCCGGCGCCATGGACGAGATGGCGCCCAACGACTGGAAGTGGTGTCTCGGCGTCAACCTGATGGGCGTCGTACACGGCATCCGGGTCCTCGTTCCCCGGATCAAGGAGCAGGGCGAGGGCGGGCACGTGGTGAACACGGCCTCGGTCGCGGGGCTCGTGGCCCTCCCGACCCTGGGTGCCTACACGGCGACGAAGTACGCGGTGGTCGGAATCTCCGAGACGCTGCGGGGGGAGCTGGCTCCTCTCGGGATCGGCGTCTCGGTGGTCTGTCCGTCCTTCGTGAAGACGCGCCTCCACGAGGGCCACCGCAACCGACCGCAGGAGCTGGGGCCCGGCCCGGAGGAGCCCGACGCGTTCATGACCCAGATGCTGGCGGTGGCCACGGAGCCGGAGGTGATCGCCGAGCGGGTGGTACGCGGCATCCGGCGCGGGGACTTCTACATTCTGCCGCATCCGGACTTCAAGGCCGGGTTCGAGGTGAGGGCGAACGAGATCCTGGCCGCCTTCGACCTCGACTGAGCGGGACGGGCATGTCGCCGGAGGCCGCAGCGGGCGTCGCCAGGCGGGTGGTCGTCGCCGGGGCGACCGGATACCTGGGCAAGTACGCGACGCGCGAGTTCAAGAGGCGCGGCTACCGGGTCCGCGCTCTCACCCGAAGCGTGGAGCGTCTCGAGCAGCCGGGTCCCTTCACGGCTCCGGCCATTTCGCGCGGCGACGTGGATGAGGTCTGCGTCGCCGAGGTGACTCGGCCCGAGACCCTGGAGCCGCTCTTCGAGGGCGGTGTCGACATCCTGTTCTCCTCGGTCGGGATCTCGCGGCAGCGCGACGGCCTCACCTTCGAGCAGGTGGACTACCAGGCCAACCGGAACCTCATCGACCTGTGCGTGGAGACGGGCGTTCGCAAGTTCGTGTACGTCTCGATGCTCGGCGCCGAGCAGATCGCCCACCTCGCGATCACCCGGGCGCACGAGCGGGTCGTTGCGGACCTGGAGGCATCGGGGCTCGAGTACGCCATCGTGCGCCCGTCCGGCTACTTCTCCGACATGGGTGCGGTGCTGGACATGGCGCGGCGCGGGCGGGTCCTGCTCGTGGGAGACGGGACCAACCGCTTCAACCCGATCCACGGCGCGGACCTCGCTGCCGTCTGCGTGGACGCCGCCGAAGGGACCGAGCGGGTCGTCGAAGCCGGCGGGCCGGACGTGCTGACCCAGCGAGAGGTCGCCGAGCTGGCCTTCGACGTGGTCGGCAAGCCGGTCAAGGTGACGGTCATTCCGCTCTGGCTCGCGCATGGACTCGCGCGTGGAATCGGCCTGCTGAGCCGTCAGTTCGGCGACCTGGCCGAGTTCATCGTGACGGCAGGGGAGGTGGACGGCGTGGGGCCGGCGCGCGGCGAGACCACCCTGCGAAGCTACTTTGAGAGCCTGGCCTGATCGGGCACGGCGTCGGGAGCTCCGGACGATGCAGAAGATGATCGACGCGACGATGCGGATGATGGGACGCCTGCACCTCCTGCTCTGCCGCATCCCCGGGATCGGCGAGCCCCTCGCGAGGGGGCTGAGCTGGTACATGGCGATCTTCCCCTGGCTGGGAGGCGTGCGGAGGACCGCGTCGATCGCCGAGACGAAGCAGCATCTGGTCGACTCCGGCGAGCAGATGGGCTTTCCCTTCCAGTTCTCCGAGATCGAGGGCGATCAGTTCGTCCTCGAGCTCCCCTACTGCCCCTATGGATTCACGAGCTCCGAGCATCGCCGGGCCTGCGACACCGCGATGGACATGGACCGGATCATGCTGCGGCGCTGCGGGGCCGAGCTGACGATCACCGGGACCATTCCCGAAGGCGCGAGTCGCTGCACGATGCTCGTCCGCCAGGTCTCCGGGACCGGGGAGACCGGCCGCTCATGAACTTCGGATTCACGGAGGAGCAGGAGATCTTCCGCGCCGAGGTCCGCAAGTTCCTCGATGCGAACGCCCCGTTGGAAGAGGTCCGGCGTATCATGGAGACCCCGGAGGGCTACTCGCCCGAGCTCTGGAAGGAGATGGCGAGCATGGGCTGGCTGGGGCTCCTGGTTCCCGAGGAGATGGGCGGGGCGGGTCTGGGATGGGTCGATCTGACCGTACTGCTCGGGGAGTGCGGACGGTCGCTCTTTCCCTCACCGCTGATCGCCTCGACGCTGGCGGCGCTGGCGATCCAGGAGAACGGGAGCGAGGAGCAGCGGGCACGCTGGCTTCCCGGCATCGCCGACGGAAGCTCGGTCTTCTCGCTCGCGGTCCTGGAGGCGAACGACGTCCTCGGGCCCGATGGCATCCGACTCGCAGGCGCCGAGAGCGCCGATGGGATCGTCCTTCGGGGCGAGAAGCTCTTCGTGCCGGACGCCTGCGCGGCGAACTGCTTCGTGGTCGCGTACCGCAGCGGAGAGCGCCCGGAGGACGTCTCGCTGGCGGTCGTCGACCGGGAGGTCGAGGGGCTGCAGGTCGAGGACACGCCCGGCATCGATGCCACCAAGCGGATGGGTCGACTGGAGCTCGACGGCGTCCGCATCTCGCCCGATCGGGTGCTCGCGGACACGGCCCGGCCCGGCTGGTCCGCCGTCGAGCGACTGCTGGACCACGCGGCCGCCGCCGTGACGGCGGAGGCGATCGGCGCGGCGGAAGGGGGACACGCCCTCATCGTCCAGTATGCGAATCAGCGCACCCAGTTCGGCTCGCTGATCGGGCGCTTCCAGGGCGTGAAGCACCCGTTGGCCGAGATGTACGTGGACATCGAGTCGTTCAAATCGTTGCTCTACTACGCGGCCTGGTGCCTCGACGAGAGCCCCGAAGAAGCGCCGCTGTACGTCTCGATGGCCAAGGCCTACGCGAGCGACGCCTTCACGCGGATCGGGATCGACGGGATCGAGCTCCACGGCGCGCTCGGATACACCTGGGAGTACGACGCTCAGCTCTTCCTGAAGCGCTCCAAGTGGGTCAAGTCGGTCTACGGCGGGTCGGACCATCACTACGAGCGGGTCGCGAGCCTGGGGGGACTCTGATGGACTTCAATCTCACCGAAGAGGAGGAGGCGTTCCGCGACGAGGTGCGCGCCTTCCTCGACGAGAACCTGCCGCCCGAATCCGAGCGCGATGCGATGTTCCCGCTGCGCTGGAGCAAGCTGGTGCGGGAGAAGCGTTGGGTCGGCTTCAGCTGGCCGAAGGAAGTGGGCGGCGGCGGCGCCACGCTGATGGAGCAGGCGATCCTCAAGGAGGAGATGGCGAATCGCCGGGCGCCGCCGCTCGGTACCTGCATCATGGGGCTGGCCTGGGTGGGGCCCGCGATCATCCAGTACGGCAACCCGGAGCAGAAGGACCGCTTCATCGCCGACATCCTCGACGGGAAGTACCAGTGGTGCACCGGCTACTCCGAGCCGGACATCGGGAGCGACCTCGCCGCGCTCCAGTGCAAGGCCGTGCGGGAGGGCGATCACTATGTGGTCACGGGCCAGAAGATCTGGACCTCGCTGGCCCAGTGGGCCAAGTGGATGATCCTGCTCGTGCGCACCGGCGAGGGCGGCGACAGGAAGCACGATGGCATCACCTGCCTGCTCGTCGAGATGGACTCGCCCGGCATCAAGGTCGCTCCCATCGCGAACATGGCGCGCCAGCCCTTCTTCGCCGAGGTCTTCTTCGACGGCGTGAGGGTCCCGGCGGAGAATCGCCTGGGTGAGGAAGGGCAGGGCTGGCAGATCACGATCGGGGCGCTCGCCAACGAGCGCTCCGGTATCTCCGAGATCTCGGGTCTCCTCTGGGAGCTCGACCTGCTGAAGAAGCTCGTCCGGCAGGCGACCGTGGCCGGACGGCCGGCCGTCGAGGACTCCCGCGTGCGGCGGCGCGTCGCCGAGTTCGAGACGCGGATTGCGGCCATGCGCTTCAATGGCCTGCGCTATCTCACGAAGCAGATCCGGGGAGAGCCCCTCGGCAGCGAGACGTCGGTCAACAAGCTCCACACGGCCCACCTCGAGAAGTACATGGCGGAGTTCGCGATCGAGCTGGAGGGGAGCTACGGCTGCCTGGCTCCGGGCACCCCCTACGCCATCGAGCGAGGGCGCTGGCAGAAGGAGGCGCTCGGCTGGTGCACGGCGGTGATCGGCGGCGGGACGCCGAACATCCAGAAGAACATCATCGCCGAACGGATCCTGGGCCTGCCCCACGACTAGACGGCGGCGGCGTCTCGGAGAGGCGGGACGGCTCGCCGAGCCTGCATGGGAGAGAAGCGATGACCCTGCCCGTGAGCCCGGACGTGGAGACGATCCTCGACTCGTGCATCGAGACGCTCCGGGACGTCGTGGTGCCGAGCGTCGAAGGGGAGTGGCCGCGCTACAGCGCGGAGCTGATGGTCGGATCGCTCGAGTACGCCAAAGAACTCCTGCGCGGGCATCCGAACGCCGCCCGGCGCGAGGAAATGGCACGCGCGGTGGAGGAGGTGCGTGGAATCGTGGCCGTCGATCCCGCGCCCGCGTGGTCCGAGGCGCTCGCGGAGGAGTCGCCCTTCCAGGCGGCCAGCCGGCTCCTGGTCGCGTGCCAGAACGACGGGAGCGAGCTGTCCGAGCGGGTGCGGGCCATTCTGCACCCGGTCCTGCGCCAGCAGCTCGACGCGGAGATGGCTCGCACGATCGGTCTCTTCTCCGCCTTCGCGCGCAACATGGTGGGGGCGAAGTGATCTCGAGCGAGCAGACGAGCGCGCTCGAAGCCCATCTGGGCGAGGTCCTGGGTGAGCGCTGCAGGCTCGTGAAGGCCGAACGCATGTCGATGGGGCAGTCCCGTGCGATGTACATCGGCCAGCTCGAGTGCGAACGCGCGGGCGTGCGCAAGGTCGTGATCCGAGTCGAGCAGTGGGGGCTGCTGGGAAGCGACAGTCGCGACGAGGTCCGCGTGATGCGCGCCCTCCGTGCCGCAGGCTTCCCGGTCGCCGAGGTGCTCTCGTACGAACCCACAGGGGCGGTCCTGGGCCAGCCCTTCTTCGTGATGGAGTTCGTCGAGGGAACGAGCGTCTTCACCCGCGAGAGCCTCGATCCCTACGTGCAGACCCTCGCGGGTCTCCACCGCCTCGATCCGGCCAGCGTGGGCATCGACTTCTTCGAAGTCCCCCGTGCGCCCCGGGACTCGGCTCTCCTCCAGGTGGAGCGCTGGTACGAGGTCTACCGCCGCTCGCTGGCAGGGGAGCCCTCACCTCTGGTCGAAGAGGCCGCCCAGTGGCTGCGCAACAACGCACCGGAGACGCCGCGGCCGTGTCTCGTCCACGGCGACCCGGGCCCGGGGAACTACCTGCACGAGGGCGGCGAGCTGCGCGCCCTGGTCGACTGGGAGTTCGCGCATCTGGGCGATCCGGAAGAGGACTGGGCCTACCTGATCTCCATGCGCGGGATGGGAATCATGGACGAGGCGTCGTGGGTCGCCTACCTGGCCGACGCGGTGGGCGTCGAGCTCGATCCGGAACGGCTCGGGTACTGGATCGCGCTCAATCTCTACAAGGGCGCTTGCATCGACCAGACCGCCCTCGGCATCTTCATCCGTCGCCAGTACCTGGCACCCAACCTGCTGGCGATCGGGACCTGCATCCACCTCTCCGCCCTGAAGCGCCTGGCGGACAAGATCCTCTGACCCGAGCAGCGCGGGTCAGTCGAGGATCCCCTCCTTCTTCCAGGCCTCGATCGACGCCATCATCATCTTGGTGGCGTCGAAGGTGATCCACTTCTCCGGAACCACCTCGATGACCAGGCGGCGCTCGGTATCCATCATCTGGGCGAAGGCATCCTGCAGCTTGCCGGGCGTGGGGATGTTCACGGCGGCACACGCCGGGTAGAACCAGTCCTTGGTCTCCTGGTCGTCGTGGATGATCGCGCGGCCCTTCGCGGTGATTCCCTTGGCAGGCCCCAGGTCGGTTCCGTGGCTCGACACCACGATGGAGACACGGGGATCGCGCCGGATGGCGGCGATGCGCTTGCGCTGGCTGGTGGCGCTGACCCAGAAGCGTCCGTCCTTCCAGATGTAGGTCATCAGCACGCCCACGGCCCAGTGGTCCTTCGGACCCCAGATGAACGTGCACTCGATCTGCTTCTGCAGGATCTCCTCGCGGACTTCCGGGTCGAGGCCGTACTCGGTGACGTCGTCGTAGTTGAACTGGGGCATGTGCGGACTCCGGAGCGTGAGTAGGAACGGAGCCTAACGCAGCGACACGTCGGCCTCCAATGCTCGGCGACACCGCCGCGAGCGTGCAGGACCCTGCGCTATGCCAGCCCCAGCGAGCGGAGCACGTTGGGGCCGTGGTGGTAGTCCACCTCGCGGCACACCTTGCCGTCCCGGAACTCGAGGGTCGACATCCCCTCCGTGCGCCAGCTCTTCCCGCTGGCCTCGGGGCCGAACAGGTCGCCTGCGACGGCGCTCATGATCCAGCTCACCGCCACGCCTCGCTCGTTGACCCAGAACTCCTGGGGCGCCAGGACGAGGCCCTGCGACATCTCCAGGGTCTTTCCGAAGAACTCGCGAATGGCGGGCCAGCCCTCCTTCGGGGTGCCCGCGACGATGTCGTAGAGCACCGCATCCTCGGTGAGAAATTCACGGGGCGCATCCGCGTCGCCGCTGCTCCAGGCAGCGAAGAGCTTCTTCGCGATCTCGATCTCGGCTTCTCCCGCCATCTCGTCTCTCTCTCTCTCTGGTGGTTCACCCAGGGTCCTGCTCGGCCCGCAGGGTTGCGGCGAGCCGGGCCTCGTACTCGAAGTCGTAGGTGGCGAACCAGAGGGGGTCCGTCGGTGCCGTCTCGATGCGGTCGAGGCCCGAGTCGATGAACCACTGGAAGGTGTGCGCATGGCCGCTGCGGAAGTCGTACTCCGGCCTGAAGCCCAGCCGGTTCCGGGCCTTCTCGGTGCTCAGGACGGCGTGGTGGAAGGAGCCGAAGAGGTGGCTGTAGGCCGGCTTCTCGAGCGTTCCCACGTACTTCGAGGGCATGAAGAGGACGTCTGCAGGCTTTCCGACGATCTCGCTCAGGACCGCGATGTACTCCTTCGCAACGACCCCCTCGGCCGTGATGTTGAAGATCTCGCCGGGCGCGCTGGAGTGGGTCGCCATGTCGACCATCGCCCGGCACAGGTCGTCGACGTGGCCGTAGGAGCCGGTCACCAGACCTTCGTGAGGGAGGATGATGGGGAGCCCGCGCAGCAGGCGCAGGAAGTACGACATCTCCATGTCGTAGATGTTGTTGTCGGGACCGTAGATCGCGGCCGGGCGCACCACCGAGGCAGGGAAGCCGGTGCGTTCGTGCCTCTCGAGCAGGATCTCCTCGGTCGCCTTCTTGAAGCCCCCGTACGTGTTGGGGCCTTCATCGACCGTTGGGAAGCTCTCGTCCCAGGGGAACACCCCGGAAGGCGCGTAGGCCATGATCGAGCTCGTGTACACGTACGCGCCGACCCGCCCGTCGAGGAGGTCGACGAGATCCGACACGTTCGAGCCCATCGCGGCCATCACGAAGCCCGACACGTCGAAGACCGCGTCCCAGTCCTTGCCGGCGAGGGCGGCGCGCATCGACTCGCTGTCGCGCCGATCGGCCACGAGTCGCCCGACCTCGGGGGGCAGGGAGGTCTCGGTCCGGCCACGGTTCAGGACGGTGACGTCGTGTCCCCGGCCCAGGAGCTCACGTACGGTGTGGAGGCCGACGAACTGCGATCCACCGAGTACCAGTGCCTTCACGCCAGGGTTTCTCCGGGTTGCGGGACGGGCGAGTGCGAGGCGGATGATAGGCACCGCGCGGACACCAGGAAAGCGGCCGTCCCAGCGGCGATCTGGTACATCTTCCTGCCCCTCGCCATGAGCATCCGATTCGGCATTCACCTACCGCAGGCGGGACCGGCCGCGTCGCCGGACGCGATCCGCGTCGCCGCGAGGCAGGCCGAGGAGCTGCGATTCGCCGACGTCTGGGTGAGCGACCATCTGGTCGTCCCCCGAACGGCGAAGTACCCGCCTTCGGCCTACATCATCGAGCCCCTGGTCGCCCTCACCTGGGCGGCAGCCGCGACGACCTCGGTCGGGCTCGGCAGCTCGGTGCTGGTCGTGCCGCTGCGCCCTCCGGTGCTGCTGGCGAAGATGCTGGCTTCGCTCGACCTGATGAGCGGGGGGCGCGTGATCTTCGGCGGCGCGAGCGGGTGGCTCGCGGAGGAGTTCGCAGCACTGGGGGTTCCCTATGGGACGCGGGGGGCGCGAACGGACGAGGCGATCGAGTTGATCCGGCGCTGCTGGAGCGAGGATCCCATCGATTTCAGCGCGCCCGCGAGCGGCGCGAAGCTGGAGGACATGCGCGCCAAGCCCCAGCCGGGCCGGTCGATCCCGATCTGGATCGGAGGGCACAGCGAGGCGGCGTTGCGCCGCGCTGTCGAGCGCGGCGACGGCTGGCACGGCGGGTTCCAGACTCCGGAGAGAACCGCCGAGATCGTCGCGCGCCTGCGCCGTGACCGGCCCGAGGAGACCTTCACCCTCTCGATGCGTGCGCGCTGGGACGCGCTCGAGGACGACCCGGACGAGATCCTGCGTGAGCTCGCGGCGTACCGGGGGGCCGGAATCCAGCATGTCGT
The DNA here is from genome assembly GCA_028278065.1 of Myxococcota bacterium. Lineage (GTDB taxonomy): Bacteria > Myxococcota_A > UBA9160 > UBA9160 > JAFDET01 > JAFDET01. The sequence continues at coordinate 63,236 of JANQFA010000038.1, read as the reverse complement.
CGCCGAGCCGCGTCAGCGGGATCTCGACGCCTGGCTTCGTTGCGGCGAGGCGTTTGCGAAGATCTTCGAGAGAGCGGCATCAGCCTGAATCCGACACTGTTCCAACCGGGAGCCCCGAACACGATCCGGACTCCGTTCGAGAGAGAGGACAACACAATGAAGCTCGGCCTGCTCGTCGGCTACTCCCCTGCAACCATGTCCGTGCCCATCGACATGATCAAGCACGCCGAATCGCTCGGCTTCACGTCCGCCTGGACTGCCGAGGCCTGGGGCTCCGACGCCGTCTCCCCCGCCGCCTGGATCCTGGCACAGACGGAGAAGATCAACGTCGGCACCGCGATCATGCAGATGCCGGGGCGTACGCCGGCCATGGCGGCCATGACGGCGATGACGCTCTACGCCCTCTCTGGAGGCCGCTTCATCCTGGGGCTCGGGCCCTCGGGCCCGCAGGTCGTCGAGGGGTGGCACGGTGTTCCCTACGGCCGCCCGCTCACGCGGACCCGTGAGTACATCGAGATCATCCGGAAGATCCTCGCGCGGGAGGAGAGGGTCACCCACGACGGCTTCCACTACCAGATGCCCTACAAGGGCGATGACGCCACGGGGCTGGGCAAGCCGCTCAAGAGCATCCTCCATGGGGATCCCGCCTTGAAGATCTACACGGCGTCCATCTCGCCGAACGGAATGGAGTGCGCCGGTGAGGTGTCGGACGGGGTCTTCCCGATCTGGATGAATCCCGAGCGCTTCGACATCTTCGAGGAGTCCCTCGAGAAGGGGTTCGCCAAGGCGGGCGGGGGCAAGAGCCTCGAAGACTTCGACGTCGCCCCCTTCGTCACGTGTCTCATGTCCGACGACGTCGAGAAGTGCCGCGCGCCGATCAAGAACAACATGGCCCTCTACATCGGCGGGATGGGCGCTCGTGGCAAGAACTTCTACAACGACTACGCGAAGCGGCTCGGCTACGAGGAGGCGGCCGTGAAGATCCAGGATCTCTACCTGGACGGCAAGAAGCAGGAGGCGGCAGCCGCCGTCCCGGACGAGCTCGTGGACGACGTCGCGCTGGTAGGGCCTGAGGATCGGATCCGCGATCGCCTCCAGCGCTGGAAGGAGGCCGGCAGGAAGCACCATGTCGGCTCGATGCTGATCGGCGGCGGAGGGCCCGCCCTCGAGGTTCTGGCCGACGAGCTTCTCTAGCTCGTCGCAGAACCGCTGAGACCCGGTGCCGGTGCGTGCGCCGGCTTCGCACGATTGCCAGGGGCCGCGCGATTGCGTCGCGGCAGCCCGACGGGAGAGAAGATGTCTGTAAAGGAAGTACCCAAGCCCGACTTCATGGACGAGGAGGAGTGGAGCAAGCTGATCGCCACGCGGGACGCGAAGATCATCGCGGCGGTCGCGAAGGTCCACGTGGAGCAGTACATCGCCGCAGGGGGAGAGGGCGACACCTACTACACCCAGGGCGGCCCCACCTGCCTGGTCACCAGCGTCGGACGCAAGACCGGGAACGACGTGATCTCGCCGGTCAACTTCATGCAGGAGGGTGACGACGTCTACATCGTCGGCTCCATCGCTGGCCTGGACAAGCACCCCCACTGGGCGCTCAACCTCGAGGCCACGCCCCAGGCCTGGGTTCAGGTCAAGGCCAAGAGGTACCCCGCTCGGGTCGAGCGGCTCGCCGGCGAGGCGCGCGCGGAGGTCTGGCCCCGGCTGGTGGAGTTCTTCCCGCTCTGGGGCCACTTCCAGAAGTACTGCGACCGCGAGTTCATGGTCTTCCGCCTCTCGCCCCTGGAGCAGTAGCCGTGGCCGACGAGATCGATCCGCGGATGGCCAAGGGAATGGTGACCGCCCTCAGTCTCTTCAAGCCGGGCACCCCGGGCGCCCCGCGGTTCGAGTATCCGGAAGAGATCGCGGCGGACTGGAACGAGTTCTCGATCTCCACCGTGATGGGTGACGTCTGGGGGCGCGAAGGCCTCCGGCTGGAGGATCGCGCGAGGATCACGCTCGGCGTCCTCGCCGCGATGGGCAGGCTGGAGCAGCTGAAGGCCTACGTCGTCGGTGCGCTGAACCTCGGCCTCGGCCGGGAGGAGATCTGTGAGATCGTCCTCCACATCTCCGTCTACGCGGGCTTTCCGGCGGCGATCCAGGCCTTCGGCGCCGTGAAGGAGGTCTTCGACGAGCTGGACGCGAGCTCCGACTGAGCATGGATCTGCAGGGCCAGAGGGCGCTCGTCTTCGGGGTGCTGGGGCGTGCGGGCAGGGCGGTCGCTCACAAGCTCTGTGAGGAAGGCGCCTCGATGATGCTGAGCGCCCGCCGCGAGGAGGAGGGCGCGCCCTTCGCGACCTCGCTTCGTGAAGAGGGACTCGTGGCGCGCTTCGTTGCCGCCGACGTCACCCAACGAGGTCAGGTCGCGGACGCCGTCGACGCGACCATCGACCAGCTGGGCGGTCTCGACGTCCTGGTCAACTGTGTCTCCTACGACCACATGCGGCGCTTCATGGACGACGAAGAACGACACTGGGACAAGGTCCACGACGTCAACGTGAAGGGCACGATGCGGGGCTGCCAGGAAGCCCTGCGTCACATGATTCCCCAGGGCTACGGCCGCATCGTCACGCTGGTGTCGGACTCGGCGAAGATCGGCGCCACCCTGGAGACCGCGCAGTCGAGCGCCAAGGGCGCGATCGTCGCCTTCTCGAAGTCGCTGGCCCGGGAGATGGCACGCCACGGGGTGACGGTGAACACCGTATGCCTCGGGCCCACCAGCGAGACGGCCGATCCGCCCCCGGGCCTGTCGCCCGACGGCTGGGCCTCGTTCATGCGCCTGATCCCCTTCAGGAGACCGGCTCGGCCCGAGGAGGTGGCGTCCCTCGTCGCCTTCCTGGCCATGCGCGAGGCCAGCTTCATCACGGGTCAGGCGATCAGCGTCTCCGGCGGCCTGACCATGTCCTGAGCAGCGCCTCGCGGGTGCGTCCGGGGCCTTGCGGTCGACGGGGAATCACTCGTCCGGCAGCCCCCGGCGCCCTGCCTCCCGGATCATGGGTGCGTGGTTCGCGAAGAGCGGCATGGACTGGCCGCTTCCCGAGGTGAGGCCGGCGTCCACCACCAGGGTGTGGCCACTCACGAAGGCCCCGGCGTCGCTGGCGAGGTAGAGTGCAGCGTGGGCGACGTCGCTCGGCAGGCCGGGACGTCCCGGCATCGGCGAGGTTCCCGCCATTCCCTGTGCGACCTCCGCCACCCTGTCGGGGTCTCCGGTCACGAGGCCGGCGATCATTTCGGTCGCCATGTTCCCGGGCGCGATGCAGTTGACCCGGATTCCCTGGGAGGCGAGCTCGGCCGCCACGTTGCGGGTCAGTCCGATGAGGGCGCTCTTGGCTGCTGCGTAGACGTGGGGGCCCAGGCCGCCCTGCAGTGCTGCGATGCTCGCCGTGCAGAGGATCGTGCCGGCTCCCCGGGGCTTCATCACGCGAGCCGCGTGCTTCATCGCGAGGAAGACCCCGCGCAGATTGACCGCCATCGTGGCGTCGTACTCCTCGGCGGGGATCTCGTCGATCGGTCCGACCGCGCCCACGATCCCGGCGTTCGCGAACAGGCAATCGAGCTGCCCGAACTCGGCGACGGCGCGGTCGACGGCGTCCGCGATCGAATCCTCACGCGTGACGTCGGTGTGCTGGAACACCGACGCCTCCCCCAGATCGTCGGCGAGTCGGCGCCCGCGCTCGCCCTGGAGGTCTGCGATGACCACACGAGCGCCGTGGTCGACGAACATGCGGGCGGTCGCCTCGCCGATCCCGCTGGCGCCGCCGCTGATCAGCGCCACCTGGCCATCCAGCCTGCCCGTCACGCCTGCCGATTCTCCCGCGCCCTTCGCTCTTGCGTCCCCGCTCTCACCGGTTGAGGGTCCAGGTCACCACCAGCCCGAGCCGATCGATCTTCCAGGTCGATCCGGCGCGTACCAGGTGGTTCGAGTAGTAGCCTCCGACGGTGAAGACGCCGTCCGGATTGAAGTGCTGGGCGTGGAGGTACGCCGTCGCGTCCGCTTCGTCTCCTTGGAGATCGATCACGTGGTTGGTGATGATGTGCTGCGTGCCCTGGAACGCGTTGACGGCCTCGAAGGCCTGGTCCACCCACTCGTCTGCCGGGCAGGTCTTCGGCTCTCCGCCGCCCATGCTCACCTGGAGCTCGTCGGTGAAGCAGCCGCGGTACAGGTCCCGGTCGCGCAGGTCGATCCCGGTTGCATAGCGGTTGAAGGTCTCGATGACTTCGTTGCGCTCGATGAGCGACTGCAGCTTCGACTCGTCCACGCTCGTTCCTCTCTGGAGACTGGGGGTGGGCCTCGATACACGGCGAGCGGACCTGCTCGAGGCAGACTAGCGGGCGGTGTAGCCACCGTCTATGGGAAGGGCGACCGCCGTGATGAAGGAAGCGTCGTCGCTCACGAGGAAGAGCGCCGCCTTCGCGACGGCGTCCACGGTCACCATGCCCGGCATCGGGTTGAGAGAAGCCAGGCCGGTTCGTGCGGACTCGGGATCCGGGGTGTTCTCGATGAAGCTCGTCAGCAGAGGGGTCTCGACGACGGAGGGGCAGAGGGCGTTGACCCGGATCCCGTGCATCGCGTACTCGATCGCCACGGCCTTGCTCAGCTGGATCACCCCGGCCTTCGAGGCGCTGTAGGCGGGGATCGCACCCAGCGCGTTGAGGCCCACCGTCGACGCGGTATTGAGGATGACCCCTCCCTTCTGCGAGACCATCACGGGGAGGGCGTACTTCATGCCGTAGTAGACGCCGTCGACGTTGATGGACATCACCCGTCGCCAGTTCTCCAGGGAGCTCTCGGCGGTGAGGGCCTGCTCACCCTCGATGCCCGCGTTGTTCACGAGCACGTCGATTCGCCCGTGCCGATCGACCGCCTCCTGGATGAGCTGCTCGACCGCAGCCGGATCCGTCACGTCGCAGTGCAGGTAGGTCCCGCCGAGAGCGTCGGCCAGGGCCCGGCCGGGCTCGTCCTGGATGTCCGCGACCACCACCGTCGCGCCTTCCGCAGCGAAGAGCTCGGCCATGCCCTGGCCGATACCGGACGCCGCGCCGGTGATGATCGCGATCCTGTCGTCCAGCTTGCCCATGCGTCGATCCCCCGGCGTCGTCAGACCAGCCACTGGGGAAGCGGCGGCATCACGTCGTACTCGGCAGTGCCGGTGCCGACTTCGCCCGTCTCCTCGACCTCGAAGTCGCAGAAGGCCTCGTAGCAGTCCAGGCGGTTCTCGAGGTCGTTCTCGGCCCGCATCCAGAGCTTGACGGTCCCGTGGTGACGGGTGTTCTTGACGTGGATGACTTCGCCGTCGGGCAGGGTGATCTCGTACCGGAACTCCTTGGCGGTTCGCACCTCCGGCGTACCGTCGTTGGGGATGATCCATCCCTTGGCGTTCAGGATCGGCCGGCTGCCGTCCTTGTCGGAGACGAACCCGGCATTGACCCGCTCTTCGATGGGCGTGTCGTTCTGGTAGTACATCCCGAGAACGTTGATGTGTCGATCCGGGAGCTGGATGGAGGGCCAGAAGTGGGCGGGGAAGTGGCCCTCCCGCACGTACCAGTCGTTGCGCTCGTTGAAACGCGAGGTCCAGGTGTGATCGCGGTGGCTCCAGCAGTCGATCTGGCGGGTCTGTCCCTTGGCGCGGCCTCCGTGGATCTCGAGTGTGCCCGTGCAGTTCATGGCCTGCTCGAAGTGTCCCCCGTAGTACTCGTCGAAGACCCGCATGGGATCGCCGTTCGGGGAGGAGTTGGCGTAGTTGAAGGGCGCGAAGCGGCCCTTGAAGTCGAGGTCGAACGAGAAGTTGTCCCAGTCCAGCGTGATGCGGATGTGGTTGTAGGGGTCGACCACCTCGTAGCGCAGCCGCCCGTCGTCCCAGGGACCGTGCTCGATCTGGCGCGGCAGGGGGAACTTGTTGCCGTACTGCTGCAGGACACCGTCGATGAGGTACAGGGCCTCGTAGCGTGCAAAGCCCTTGTTGGTGAGATGGAAGTGGTTGACGCCGTGGATGTTCGCCTCCGGATCGACCACGCTCACCCAGAGGCTGTCGCCGAAGAGGACGTTGCTGGGCGCATCCACGAGGGCATGACGGAACTCGTCCTCTTCGGTGAGTCCGTCCGGGGGTGCAAATGACATCGACTTGTTTCCTTTCTGGCTACCGAGGTGCCTCGTCGACGGCTCGGCTCGCGGACGGATATCGGGTCCGACACGCGCGCCGGCCGATCATAGGGGATCGGGTTCCGGGTTCGCTTCGCGCCAGCGATCCGCCCAGGCGAAGGACTCCTTCATGCGCTCGTAGCGGGCCTCCACCAGCTCGCGGGTGTCCGCGTGAGTGAAGATGAAGGGCAGGTCGTCGATCACCGCCTGACGGACCATCCGGCCGACGTAGGTGGGGGCGAGACCAGCGGCCACGAAGGCGGCGATCATCTCGTTCCCCGCGCCGGAGGGTCCGCCGAACTCGGCCTGCCGGTTGCGGTCCGCCTCCACGATCCCGGTGGCCACGGCATTGGGGCAGAGCACCGAGCAGCTGATCCCATGGGCGGCGCCCTCCTCGCGCAGCGTCTCGGATAGCCCGACGACCGCGTGCTTGCTGGCGGCGTAGGGGGCGACGAAGACTCCGGGCGAGATGCCGGCGATCGACGCCGTGTTCACCACGTGCTTCTCGCCCGGGAGCTCTCGCATGCGCGGGAGGAAGGACTGGAGGCCATGGACGACGCCCCTCAGATTGACGGTCAGGACCCAGTCCCAATCCGCGTCGGGGATGCCGTCACACATCATCCCGAAGGTCGTGACCCCGGCGTTGTTGCAGAGGAGGTGGGCGCCGCCCAGCTCGCCCCAGGTCTCCTCGGCCAGGGCCTCTACTTCGGCCGGCTTCGCCAGGTCCACGCGACGGGGCAGGCAGCGCTGGCCGAGCGCCTCGATTTCGGCGGCGACGGCGCGGGCGCCGTCTTCGTCGATGTCCGCGATCACGACGTCCATGCCCGCTTCGGCGAAGGCGAGGGCCATGCCCCGGCCGATGCCTCCGGCGCCGCCCGTCACGACCGCTACGCGTCCAGCCAGCTCCCGCACGGTGTCTCCTCGGCCCTCCCGCCCGGCTCAGTCGCGGAGCGCTTCCGCGCTCTGCTTCCTGAGCTGCTGCATGAAGGCGCGTGTGCCCTCGTCGTAGCCCAGGATCTCGATCACCGACGCCTGGGCCGACACGCAATCGAAGTAGGCGAAGCGACTCCCGGCCCCGATCGCACCGGAGCCCAGCAGCTCGAGTCCCGCCGCGCCGAGGGCGTCGACCGTGGCTTCGAAGTCGGGCACCTCGAACGCGAGGTGATGGAGTCCAGGGCCCTTGCTCTGCAGGAACTCGGCGTAGAGGCTCTCGCCGCGGAGGGGCTCGATCAGCTCGATCTGGGTGTCGCCGAGGTAGCCGAGAGAGAGGTGGGCGGCGTAGTCCGCGGGTCGACCGCGATGGCTGCACTCCGCGCCGAACGTCATGTTCTCCATCCGCGTCCAGGCGGGTACGCCCACGATGTCCCGGAACCACGTCTCGGCCGCAGCCAGATCGCGCACGACGTATCCCATCTGGGCGAAGTGCGGCGCGATCGCCGCGAGCTCGTCGTTCGACACCGTCTTCATGGGAGGTTCACTCCGCGGGCGCGATGGAGAGGGTCAGGTGAGCGACTCGATCGCTTCGGGGCAGATCCAGGCATTGTCCTCGCCCATCGTCCGCAGGGCCTCGGCCTGCAGGAGAGCGAGCAGGCGCGCCGCCGCCGCGCCCTCGTCCCGCGCGCAGAGCTCCCACAAGGCCTCTCCCAGCTGTCTCGAGCGGTCGCGGGGAGCATCTCCTTCGGGCTTCGCCGCCACGGCGGCGTCGAGCTTCGCCGCGAAGTCGGGCGCGTCGGAGCGGATCGAGTCGGCGAGCTCGCGCACACCTCCTTCGATGATGGCGTTCGACCGTTCGGCCGGATCGCCGTTCTCGAGGCGGTCGCTCACCTCGGCGAGAGCCTTCAGGGCCGACATCACCTGCACCCGGGCGAAATCGTCCTCGAGTGCGGGGAGCACATGGTTCCGGAGGGAGAGCCCCACCGCGGTGAGGATCTGGGCCGAGTCGAGCACGATCATGCTTCAGGTCTCCAGGAATGCCTCGAGCTGTGCCTCGAGGCCTCCCATGATCGCCTGTCCGGCGGCCGCGATGCGGGCCACGGAGAGCAGGCGCAGGTCGTCGCCGCCATGGGCCAGGTCGTAGGCACCCGCGAGGCCGATGATCGTGCCCTTCACCATCTCGAGCAGCCGATAGTAGACGAGCCGGCGATCGTCGATCTCGATCCCGGTGAGCTCGCCGTAGCGGGCCGCCAGCTCCCCTTCGATCGAGCAGAGGCCGCGGCCGATGGTCTGCGTGAAGGCCAGGTCGCTCAGAGGGTCGCCTACGCGTGCCAGCTCCCAGTCGAGCACACCCGAGATCGTCTCACCCTTCCACATCAGGTTCGGCAGTCGGTAGTCCCCATGCAGCAGCGCCAGGCGCTGGGCCGACGGCGCGTGCTCGTGGAGGACGTCGAGGGCGTGGCGGATGATCGGAGAGGGCAGGAGCTCCGTCCGCTCCAGCCGGTGGCGGCAGATGGCCACCTCGGCGCGCGCCGCGTCCTCGCCGCTGGTGTGGTTCGGCAGCACGGTCTGGGGCGTATCGTGGATTCGAGCCAGCATCTCGACGAACCGCTCCTGCATCGCGGCCAGTCGGGCAGGGTCGTCTGCGAGGCGCTCGTCCATGTTCCGGTAGATGACCCCCTCCACGAAGGTCATCAGGATGAAGCGGCCGCCGACCACGGACTGATCCTCTTCGAGGTGGACCACACCCGGGGTGGGCAGGCCGGCTTCGTGTACCTCGCGAAGCAGGCGGTACTCCCGGGCGATGTCGTAGGGGGGGATCACGCCGTGCTCGGGCTCTACCCTCATCACGAGGCGCAGTGGCCCCGAGGCGGTCTCCGTCTCGACGCTGTAGCTCTGGGACGAGAGCCCGGTGGTGAGGCGCTCGATGGCGAGGACCCGGTGGACTCCCAGGCGGGGGGCCCTCTCCCTGAGCGCCTTCTCCAGCGGCGCCGCCATCTCGGCGGTGACCTCCGCCATGGGCTACACGCGACCGGCCCGGAGGGTGGCCTCGCCGGTCGAGGCTAGAGGGGTCATCGTCGGCGCGGCGAGGGTGGTGGTGCTGAGCCGGCGGCGGTAGAGGACCTTCTTCTTCCTCTTCTTCTTGATCATCGAGGGGGGCGGCAGCTCGATCACCACCTTCTCCGCCGGCGCCGCGTTGCCGAAGCTCTGCTTCCAGAGGGAGGCGAGCACCCGCAGGGCGATCTGCGCGCCGCCCTTCACCATTCCGAGGTAGAGGCGCCAGCGATTGGGAGAAGCGTGGATGTAGCGGGCGAGGTTCGGCTCCTGCAGGATGACGAAGAAGTCCACGAGGTCGGTCTTGTCGAGGAGCATCACGTACTCCCACGAGACCGGCTCCTCCATGACCCCCTTCAGACACAGGGCGTCCTCACTGACCAGAGACTCGCCCGCGGTGAGCTGCAGGGCGATCGTCTTCTTTCCCAGACCTTTCGACCAGAACTCCATCAGCCGACCAGTCCCTTCTTGCGTGCTTCGACCACGTACTCGGGCTCGTTCCACCAGCGTTCGAGCCCCAGGTCGTCCGCCACCACCCCGGCCACGTTGTAGCCCCCGCCGAGCAGCACCATCCCGCCGGGCCACACGCTGGCCCCGCCCACGTAGAGGTTCTCGATCGGCGTGCGGTACGACGAGCAGTCGGGGTTGGGTCGGTTCGAGAGCATCTGGGTCGGAAGGTAGGCCCCGTGCTTGATCGATCCGCGCTTCATGTTGGGCAGCTTGGCCTCGATCGCCTTCGGGTGGTTCACGTAGTGCCGCACCACGGTCGCATCCCTGAGGTTGGGAGCGTACTCGCTCCACATGTCACGGATCCTCTTGACGTAGCCTTCGCCGACGTCGTCCCAGTCGCCGTCCCGGTTCTCGTAAGGGGCGATGGTCTCGAAGCAGGCGACCGCGGAGCCGGGCTCGACGTCGATGGGGGCCTGCATGGGATCGTAGTCGGTGAAGGTGGTGGCGGAGCCCGCCAGGCTGAAGCCGCCTTCCTTCACCGTCTTGATGTGGTTCATCACCTCGTCCACGGACTCGAGCCCCATGACCTTGATCAGCGACCGATCCACCTCCGGATCGTCCTCGGCGGCGGCGTATCGGGGGCGCTCCGAGAGCGCGAAGTGGACGTTGTAGAGGCTGACCGACTCCCACTCCCACTCCTTCGTCTGGGCGACGAGGGTGGGCGACGCGGCGTTGCAGACGTCTTCGCCGACCAGGTCGAGGAAGGTCATCTCCGGATCGGTCGTGGCGATGATCTTCTCCGCGAAGACCTCCTCGCCGCTCGCCAGGCGGACCCCGACGGCCTTGGTTCCGTCGGTGAGGATCTTGGTGACCTCTGCGGCCCGCTCCAGGCTCGCGCCGGCGTTGTTCGCGAAGCGCGACAGGGAGGCGGCCAGCTGGTGGGAGCCGGACAGGATCACCGCCGAGTGGAGCACCCGGTTCGCGTACAGGGGCAGGAGGAAGCCGAGGCCGTCCTCGGGATCGATGCCGTACATGGTGCCCATGAAGAGCAGCGCGGCCTCGACGAGGCTGTTCTCGAAGCCGGCGGCGGCCAGGGTCTCGAGGAACGTCTCCTCGGCCATGTCGTTCACGACCCGCCCCAGCTCGCTCTGCTGGTAGCTGACGACCATGTCGAGCATGGGCAGGGGGAGGGAGTAGGTGGCCGGAATCAGGGCCTCGTTGACGATGGTGTACCAGTCCTGCATCAGGCCGATGTAGCGCTCGGCGTCGTCGGTCGAGAACTGCGCGATGCTCTTGGCGGAGCGCTGGATGTCGCTGTAGAGCGTGAGGGCCCTGCCGTCCCGGGTGAGCAGGGAGAGCGCCGCGTCGGGAATGACGTAGCGGCAGCCCCAGCTCTCGAGGTTCATGTCCGCGTAGGGCGGCATGCAGTCCATCATCAGCATCAGCTTCGCGTGGGTGTTGAAGCGGAAGCCCGAGAACTCCTCGGTGACGAGCCCGCCGCCGCCCTCGTGGTGGCGTTCGAGGAGGAGCGTCTTTGCGCCGGCCTTCGCCAGGTACCCGGCGGCCGTCAGTCCGTTCGGGCCGCCGCCGATGATGATCACGTCGTACTTGTCGTCGAGGTTTGCCACCCACGCACTCCGATGAAGCTGCAGTGCTCCGGCGTCAGGAGATGTTGAGATCCACTTCGATGCCGCGTCGCTTCAGCAGCTCGAATCCCGCTTCCAGGCTCTTGTGTCGCCACCAATCGTCCTGGTCTTTGCGCACGCCGAGATCCTCGGCGACGATGCTGGCCGCCACGTAGCCGGCTCCGAGGTTGCTGGTGCCGAAAGGCCAGATCGAGTTCGAGAGATAGAGGTTCTCGAAGGGCGTGCGCGGCGCGCCGCAGCCCGGGAAGGGGCGGGCGGTGCCGTACCACTTCAGGCAGGTGGGGCCGCTCGTCGTGCTGCCCATCACCTGGCTGGGGTTCTTCCGGTAGTAGTCGAGCGGCGAGTTGCAGTAGCGGTCCACCACCGAGTCCATCAGGCCGGGGTTGTACTCCCGGAGCAGGTCGTCGACCTTGTCCCCGTAGCTCTCGCGGATCTCGTCCCACTTCTCGGGTCCTCCGAGCTGCGGGAGCTTGTACGGCACGTTCGACCAGGCCATCATCGTGTACTGGCCCTCGGGCGCCTGGCTGGGATCGGCCAGGGCGAAGCCCTGCACCGAGAGCCCGGAGACGATGGGCGGGTCGGGAAGCTCGTCGTTCTCGAGGCAGTGTTCGAGCCGACGGATGTCGTCGACGCTCTCCATCCCGAAGTTGAAGCCGTACGCCTCGTTGATCTCCTCCGGGTAGCCCTCCCAGCGGGGCGGCCGGTCGAGCACCCAGTAGTTGGCGAAGAGAACCGTCTCGTCGTTCTTGTAGGCGTCGACGCCGTCCTTCACCCAGTCGGGAAGCCTGTCCTCGCCGATCAGATCCAGGAAGGTCGGATGGCACGAGAGGTTGCTCACCACCGCGCGGCGTGCCCGGACCTCCGCCTCGGGGAAGATGGCGTGCTTCGAGAGCGCGATGCCCTTGACCGAGTCGCCCTCCATGATCATCTCGTCCACCGGGCAGCCGGTGAACATCCGCCCGCCGTGGTAGGCGAAGCAGGAGGCGAGGGCGTGCACGAGGGAGTGGCTCCCGCCGCGGCAGGTCCAGGTGACGCTCTGGACTGCCTGCATGATGGGGAAGACGATGGGCATGAGAGTCGACATGCCCCGATCCCAGGGGTGGGAGCCCGCCATGATGCAGTTGGCGAGAATGGCCGTGCGGATCTTCTCGTCGTGGTAGACCGCCTCGGCGAGCTCGATTCCGTTGAGCTCGTGGACGTTCTCGGGGATCTCGGGGATGATCGCGCGGAGGGCGGAGCCCAGGCCCTCGGCCGCCACGGCCTCTTCGGGGCCGTTGGTCGCCTGGCTGAACATCGAGCCCATCATGGTGTCGCCGAGCATCGGGCCCATGACGTTGAAGGCCGTCTTGTACAGCTCGGCATCATGCGCGTTCCGGCTCCTGAAGTGCTCGTAGGTCTTCTGGGCGTGGAACGAGTTGAACATCACCGCCGAACGGTCCTTGAAGGGGTGGAACATCCCCCACTCGCTGGAGGTGAGCATGTCGAGGCCGAACTTCTCGAGCTCGAGGTCGCCGTAGGCGGGCGACCAGAGGGTCGCCATGTTGCAGGCGCACAGGTTCACCTTCACGCCGGGCTGCATCACCTCTTCGGTGCAGCATCCGGATCCCGCTTCGAGCTTGCGCTCGAAGCAGGCGACCCGCAGGCCCGACTTCTGGAGATAGATCGCCGCGGTGAGGCCGTTGATGCCTCCGCCGACGACGATGACGTCGTACTCTCTTTCAGGGCCCGGCATCTTGGTCGCTAGCTCCGATCTGTTCCTGATTCCTGGTCGGCCGTTGCGCTCGGCTTCGTCGCGGCGGGCGTCGTTCCTGCCTCCGCATCGTCTTCGGACCGGGTGTCCAGGCCGAGGAAGCAGCGCGTCGTGTTCCAGGCGAAGACGATGCCGCTGGTGAGCGCGGCGCGTACCAGCGGACCGGTCGCGTCGGCCTCGGTGGCGAATCGCACGGCGGCCGGCTGCTTGAGCAGGTCGACGAAGTCGAGGACGTCGGCTTCGTTCATCTTGACCGCGTAGTCCCAGTGGGTCGGCGGCCCCATGGTCCCATCGATGACCAGGGTCTCGTCCTGCTCGCTGGTGGCTGATCGCTCCGCCAGGCTCATTCTGAGGACCAGCTTTCCCAGTCCCTTCGACCATAGAATCATGTGGCCGCCTTCGTCCGTGGTTGGGGCGCGATTCCCGTGGCGCACTTTAACAGATGCAATATACTTAACCCGTTAAATCGGGACCAACCAGCCTTCCGGACGACATGCCCAAGAACTCCCCTCCCACCGGTTCCCGTCGCCCGAGCCGCCCCCCGGCCGACCGCTATCCGCGCTTCTCGGACGAGTACCGCGAGCGCTGGGTGGCGGCAGGCCACTGGACCGATCGGACCCTGCACGATCTCTTCGACGAGAGCGTCGCCGAGGGGCCCGACGGCGTCGCCCTCATCACGGCGGAGCGCCGCTACACCTTCGGCGAGTTCAAGGAGATCTCGGACGCCCTCGCCGCCGGCCTGCGGGGCTGTGGGGTGAACCCCGGAGATCTGGTCAGCGTGCAGCTCCCGAACTGGCCGGAGATGTGCTTCCTGCAGATCGCCCTCTCCCGGATCGGCGCGGTGATCCAGCCGCTCCACCTGGTGTTCCGCGAGCGCGAGATGCGCTCCCTGCTGGGGTTCTGCGAGACCGACCACGCGGTCGTGCCCGAGTCGTTCGGGGAGTACCCCTACGCCGAGGTGATGCGGGGGATCCGCGGCGATCTGCCCCAGCTGAAGAGCCTCATCGTGGCGCGTGGCCAGGCAGACCCCGGGACCCTGTCGGAGGGCGAGCTCTCCCTCGAAGCGCTCGTCGAAGAGGGCCGCCGCAGCCCGGAGCGCCTGGACGAGGTGGAGACCGATCCGGACGACGTCTTCTACCTGAACTTCACGTCGGGCACGGAGGGCAACCCGAAGGGATTCCTGCACACCCACAACACGCTGGTCTCGCTCTTCAAGATGGCGGCGACCGCGATGAAGAGCATGGACCCCGACGTGGTGAACCTGGCCTGCTCGCCGATGACCCACAGCTACGGGCATTTCACGACCTACCAGTGCGCCCTGGGGCGCATCCCCATGGTGCTGGTCGACCGCTATCGCCCCCTCGAGGTCCTGAAGCTGATCGACAGCGAGAAGGTCACCGCCCTCTCCGGAACCCCGGCCCACATGATCGGCATCCTCGACCACCCGGACTTCGCGAAGTACGACACGTCCACGATCAAGAGCGCCGGAGTGGGCGGGGCGCGCAGCTCGCCGGAGCTGATCGAGCGGATCAAGGCGGTCTGGGGCTGCAGCTCGGGCAACACCTACGGCATGGGTGAGACGATCATGCACACCCGGACGATGGGGTGGGACCCGGAAGACAAGCAGCGCGACACCGTCGGCAAGCCCATGTTCGGAGCCGAGCTGAAGATCGTCGATCCGAAGGACCGCTCCCGGGAGCTTCCTGCCGACGAGACGGGAGAGATCTGCTTCCGGGGGCCGACCCTCTTCGTCGGGTACCACAAGCAGCCGGAGCTCACGGCCGCGACGCGGGACGACGAGGGCTGGTTCTACACCGGAGACCTGGGTTTCGTCGACGAGGACGGGTACCTGTGCTTCGCGGGTCGGGCCAAGGAGGTCATCAATCGCGGCGGCTCGAAGATCTACCCCAAGGAGATCGAGGATCTGCTCAGCGGCTACGAGCGGGTGCGCGACGTGGCGGTGGTGGGCTGGCCCGACGAGCGCCTCGGCGAGACGGTCTGCGCCTACATCGTCCCCAGGGACGGCGAGTTCACCCTGGAGGAGCTGAGAGCCCACCTGGATGCGCAGAAGGTGACCCGGTACATGTACCCGCAACACCTGGTGTTCCTGGACGAGTTCCCCATGACGCCCACCGGCAAGGTCCGCAAGGCCAGCCTCCAGGAGGATGCCCGCAGGCGGGCCGGCACGCGGAACGGCGGTGAATCCGGATGAGGGTCGGACTGAGCTGGGACCTGGATCGTTTCGACGACGCCGCCGGCGGCTGGCAGGGCGTGATCGCCGAGGTCGTCGAGGCGGATCGAATGGGCTTTCACAGCTTCTGGATCCACGAGGGTCGGGAGGGTCCCGCCGACTGCCCCGAGCCCTCGGTCTTCCTGACCTACCTCTCGACGAAGACCAGGAGCGGTCAGCTCCGGATCGCGGGCCGCCGCGTCACTCGCGCCCTTCCAGCCCACATTGCGGAGGAGGTGGCGGTACTCGACAACTTCTCGCGGGGGCGGGCGGGCCTCGCCTTCGCGCCGGCCTCGCGCCAGGGCGTGCCTGCGGGTCACGTCCACGAGATGATCGACTTCGTGACGTCGTCGTGGGCCGTGGACGAGATGCGCTATCGCGGCGACTACGTCCGCTTTCCGGCCCACACGCCCGACGACGCACCGCCGGGCACCAGCGTGCCCACCAGCGGCGGCGACTACGTCCCGCAGTGGGAATGGGGCCCCGAGACCCCCGACTTCCTGGCGATCACCCCGAAGCCCTACGTCAGCCACACGCCCGTGCACGTCGAGATCGACGACGACGAGACCCTCGAGTGGGCGGCGAAGCACGGGATCTCCCCGATGGTGGGGGCCGACCTGCCCACCTCGGAGGCGGTCCTGCGACTGGCGCGCTATCACGAGATCGCGGACAAGGCGGGCCGTGCCCGCCGGGAGATCGAGGTGGTCCTCGAGCGCCGCGTCGCGCTGGACGGGGCGACGGACGAACGGACCCTGGGCGGGCCGCCGCGCGACGTGTTGAACGCGATCGTGGATCTGCGCAGGAAGACCGGGGTCTCGCACTTCGTGTGGCGTCGCGGAGAGGCGACACCGATGGATCTCTATCGCTTCGCCTCGGAAGTCCAGCTTCTGCTCCAGGCCTGAAGGGCACGCGAGGAGGACAGTCAGCCGAAATGGAGTTCTGGACCACGAGCCTCGGGGTGTCGAAGATGCGCCCCATCCCGAACGCGCTGGCGGACGGCTACGAGCGCTTCGTCCAGGACGCCATCCGGATCGAGGAGCTGGGGTTCGACGGCTACGGCAGCGGTGAACACCACTTCATGTACGACGAGTTCATGCCGATCCCGCTGCAGGCAGTCGCCGCCGTCGCGGCGGCGACCAGCAGGATCCGCCTCTGCACCAACGCGATGCTGCTGCCCCTCTACGATCCGCTGGAGGCCGCGGAGATCGCGGCGACACTCGACGTGCTCTCGGGCGGTCGGGTCAGTCTCGGTCTCGGCATGGGCTACCGACCGTACGAGTTCGACGGCTTCGGCACCGCGAAGCGCACGCGGGGGGCACGTCTCCGTGAGGCGATGGAGGTGCTCCGCCTGGCGACGAGCCAGGAGCGTTTCTCCTACGAGGGCAAGCACTACCGGTACGAAGACGAGACGCTGCATCCGCGCCCGATCCAGCGACCCATCGATCAGTGGTTCTGCGGCGGTACCTCGCTGCAGGGTGCCCGGCGGGCGGGCGCCGCGGGCCTGGACTACTGGCTCGCCAACTCGCCCTTCGATCACACGGAGGCCATCGTCAAGGAGTACCGCCAGGCGGGTCGGGAGGCCGGCTTCGACGAGTCGCAGCTGCGCGTGGCGTCCTTCAAGGACGTCTGCATCGGCAACACGATGGAGGAGGCCGAGGGGCTGCGTCAGATGCTGATCGACAGCTTCTACGACGAGCACATCCTCGGCTACGGGTACCTGGTCGATGAGAACGGGAAGAACGTCTACAACCCGCCGAAGGACCACCCGCTCTACCAGCGCTTCACCCAGAGTCTCTACTGCGGGACCATCGAGATGGTGGTCGAGGAGCTCAAGCGCTACGAGGCCCTGGGCATGGACATGATCTTCCTGCCCTCGCAGCAGCACGAGTTGATCGCGCAGGAAATCCTCCCCGAGTTCAAGTAGTGGATCTCGAATTCTCGAAGGCAGACGAGGACTATCGACAGCGCCTCCGCGCGTGGCTGAGGGACAACCTCGGCGAGGGCGGCTCGGCCAATGCGGTCATGAGGCAGGCCGAGAAGGACCCCGGGGCTGCCAAGGACCCGCTCGCCGGCGCTCGCGCCTGGGCACGACGGCTCCACGAAGCCGGCTATGTCGGGCTCGCCTGGCCGAAGGAGTACGGGGGCCAGGACGCCTCGTTCACCGAGCAGGTGATCTGCGCCGAGGAGATGGCGAGGGTCCGCACGCCTCCGCTGATCAACACCATCGGGCTCACGATCATCGGGCCCACCCTGGTGCAGCACGGCAGCGAGGAGCAGAAGCGGCGCTTCCTGCCGCGCATCCTGAGCGCCGACGACCTCTGGTGTCAGGGCTTCAGCGAGCCCGAGGCGGGTAGTGACCTGGCGTCGCTGCGCTGCCGCGCCGAGCTCGACGGCGACGAGTTCGTCGTCAACGGACAGAAGGTGTGGACCAGCCTGGCCTTCCTCTCGAACTGGATGTTCCTGCTGGTTCGCACGGATCCCGATGCTCCCAAGCGGGAGGGCATCAGCTACCTGCTGCTCGACATGAAGACGCCGGGCATCAACGTTCGCCCTCTGCGCAACGCGGCCGGCGGCCAGCATTTCAGCGAGGTGTTCCTCGACGACGTGCGCGTTCCGCGCGACAACCTGGTGGGCGAGCTGAACCGGGGGTGGTCGATCGCGCGCAGCTCGCTCGACCACGAGCGGAGCGGGCTCTCCGGGGTGATCGCCCTGGAGGAGACCCTGGGGCGCCTGTGGCGCATGGCGGGAGGCCTGAAGCGGGGCACGGACCAGGCCCTGGCGGACGCGGGTGCGCGACGGGCCCTGGCCCAGCACTGGATCGAGATCGAGGGCCTGCGCCACCTGGGCTACCGCACCCTGAGCGACCAGATCGCGGGCAAGCCGCCCGGGCCCGGGGCGTCGGTCGGCAAGCTCTTCGCCTCCGAGGTGAGGCAGGAGATGACGCGAACGGCCCTGCAGCTCGAAGGGCCGCTCGGCCCCGTGGCCAAGCGCTCCCCCCACGTCGTCGAGCGGGGGCGCTGGCACGCCGCCTACTTCGATGCCCTCGCGCACTCCATCGGTGGGGGAACGAGCGAGATCATGCGCAACGTCATCGCGGAGAAGGTCCTCGGCCTTCCGCGCCTCCAGGACGACTGAGGAAAGACCGGATGGACTTCGACCTCAGCGAAGAGCAGCACGCGCTCCAGGAGATGGCTCGCGACTTCCTCGCCGAGCGATGGCCCACGGAACGCTCGCGCCAGCTCCTGGACGCTCGACCGGCCCTGATCGACGACGATGTCTGGCGCGAGATCGTCGAGATGGGCTGGCTCGGAGTGGCGGCCTCGGAGGAGGCGGGCGGGATCGGCGGCGACGTGACGACCGCCGCCGTCCTCTGTCAGGAGGCGGGACGGGGAGTCCTGCCGGGCCCGTTCGAGTCGTCGCTCGTCGCCGCGATCGCACTCGACCGCAGTCGGGACGAGGCTCTCTGCAAGAACCTGCTGCCGGAGCTGATCGCGGGGAGCCGGCGCGTCAGCGTGGGGATCGAAGAGCCGGGCGGGCTCTACGGACCCGACGCCGTGAGCGCGGAAGCCCGCGAGGAAGCGGGCGTCTGGCGGGTCAGCGGCCACAAGATCCTCGTCCCGGAGGCGAACGAGGCCGATCGGCTGCTGGTCGCCGCGCGAACGTCTCAGGGGCCGGCGCTCTGGTGCGTGCCCGCCGCCGCCGAGGGAGTGACCATCAACCGCATGGACCGCATGGATGCCCAGTCCTGCGGCGAGGTCATCCTCGAGGGTGCAGCGGCCGAGGGCGGAGTTCTCGCCGGAGCCGAACGCGGAGAAGCCCTCCTGCGCGAGGTGTACGACATCTGGACCGTGCTTCTGGCCGCGGACCTGCTGGGCAGCGCAGAGGCCTCCCTCGAGCTCACGCGGCTGTACGCCTGCGAGAGGGTGCAGTTCGGAAAGCCGATCGGGACCTTCCAGGCGGTGAGCCATCGCCTGGCCGACACCCTGGTCGAGGTGGAGATCGGACGCAGCCTCCTCTTCGCCGCCTGCCTGGCGCTCGACGAAGGCCGCGACAACGCCGCGCCCCTGGTCTCCGCCGCGAAGGCGTGGCTCGGCGACACCGCGGTCGCGGCAGCCGAGACGGCCATGCAGATCCACGGCGGAGTCGGCTTCACGTGGGAGTACGATGTCCACCTCCACCTGCGCCGCGCGCGCTGCAACGCGGCCATGCAGGGCGATGCGGATCATCACCGCGACCGCATCGCGGACTACATGGGCGAATCGTGGGTTGCGCCGGTCAAGGCATGAAGGGGCGGGGATGAGCGCCACCTCCGGTACCGGGCCGCGGTTCAGGCGCCTCTTCGAGCCGCTCCAGGTCGGCCCGATGCGCGTCCCCAACCGCATCTGCGAGACGACGAACACCATTCGCGCTGCCCAGATGCCGGGCTTCGTCGACGAGCCCTTCATCGCACACCACCTCGCCAAGGCGAAGGGCGGCACGGGCTGGATCGGGAGCGAGACCTTCCTGCTGAACTCGCCCATCCCGCAGGAGGCTGCGGAGGAGTTCTTTCCGGGAACCGGGGCGGTGCGCGTTCCCCTCTTCGCCATGCCGGGCTTCAGCGAGAGCGTGGCGAAGTTCGCCGATGCGGTGCGCGAGACGGGTGCCGTCACGGTCTGCCAGCTGACCCAGCTGAACTTCACCATGGCGGCCTCGTCCGTCCCCCTGGTCGAGGCCTACGACTGGGTTCCCCACGAGCTCGACTCGGAGGAGATCAAGCAGCTCATTCGCACCTACGCAGAGGCGGCCGTCAAGTTCCTCGAGGCCGGGGTGGACGGCATCGAGATCCACTGCGCACACGAGACGCTTCCGCAGAGCTTCCTCTCCCCTGCGCTCAACAAGCGAAGCGACGAGTGGGGCGGCGATGCCCGCGATCGAACCCGCTTCCTGCGGGAGGTGCTGCTGGGCGTCAAGGAGCAGGTCGGCGACCGCGTCGCCCTGGGCGTCCGGGTCAACGGGCAGGAGACGCGAGAAGGCGGCTACGACCTCCTCGAGCTGCGCGAGATGATGAGCCACGTCGCCGAGACGGGGACCCTCGACTTCGTGAACGTCGATGTCGGGCACTCCTGGGGCGGGCCCTCCTACGTGCAGCCCTCCTACTACGGTCACGCCGTCTATCGCGAGGCGGGCAAGGCGCTCAAGGTGGACCTGGAAGGCATCGCGTTGCTCTTCTCCGGGCGGGTGAACGACCCGGGCATCGCCGAGCAGCTCCTGGAGCAGGGGTGCTGCGACCTGGTGGGCATGACGCGAGCCGGGATCGCCGATCCGGAATTCGCCAACAAGGCCAGGGAGGGGCGGCTCCAGGAGATGCGACGCTGCATCGGCTGCAACCGCTGCATCGCCAAATCGGTCAAGGACGACGCGCCCACCCTGTTCCAGAAGCCGACCTGCTCCGTGAATCCCGAGGTGGGGAACGAGCTCTTCTACGCGGCCAACGCGGGGCCTGCCGCGGAGAAGAAGCGCCTGGTGGTCGTGGGTGGGGGTGCAGCGGGCTGCGAGGCCGCGCGGGTCGCCGCGAAGCGGGGCCACGAGGTCATCCTGCTGGAGCGCGGACAGCGCCTGGGAGGGCAGGTGAACCTCGCGTCCGCGGCGCCAGGCCGCGATGCCTACGACGACTTCAGGATCTTCCAGGAGAACCAGCTCGAGATGCTCGGCGTCGACGTGCGCCTCGAGACCGAGCTCGGGGCGGCCGGGGTGCTGGACCTGGAGCCCGACGCCGTGGCCTGTGCCACCGGGTCGGTTCCCAGGTGGCCGGACACCCCGGGTCTCGATCCCGCCGAAGTCGTGCAGGGCTGGGATGTTCTGGCGGGCCAGGCGGAGGTGGGAGAGCGGGTCGCCGTGGTCTCACAGGAGGACCATTTCGAGACGCCGAACGTGGCGGACTACCTGGCCGAGCGGGGCCGGAGGGTCGAGGTCTTCCACAAATGGATGGGGATCGGCGCCGAGATCGACCGCTACTCCATCGGCCCCGTGATGACGCGCCTGGTCGAGCACGAGGTGGTGTTCCATACGGGAATGCGACTCGCTTCGGTGACGAAGGGCAAGCTCGAGTTCCGCTCCGCCTTCGGCGGACGGACACATACCTTCGAGGGGTTCGATAGCGTGGTCCTGGTCTACGGATCGGTGCCCGACGCCCGCCTGTACTACGAGCTGAAGGAGGCCGGTACGGCGGCGCGGCTCTTCCTGGTGGGGTCGGCCTGGGTGCCCCGCCTCCTTGCGGAGGCGACACAGCACGGCGCCCGCGTCGGAATGGAGATCTGATGAGCATCGATCTGAAGGACTACCCGTCCATCGACATCATGAACCACATCCTGGAGATCCGTCGCGATCTGGCGGGGAACCCCTTCGCCTTCCGCGAGTTCCAGATCATGCTGCAGACGACCTTCAAGAAGCTGACCGCGAAGCCGCCCGAGACCCGGGCGAAGGGCGGCGGAGAGGATGGGAGCAGGAAGAAGTCGAGCGGCGGTGGGGGTACCGGCATGCTCAGCGGCCACGCCTCGCCGGCCGAATGCGTGGCCGACATGGATGAGCTCGGTTACGCCCACATCGCCGTATGTGCGACCAAGATGTGGTCCTACCACTACCACCACGATTTCATCATGGACTACCCGATGGACCCGATCGGCGATGCCGTGAAGGAGACGGCCGGGCGCATCGTGGGTGCGGCCAGCTACAGCCCCTTCCACATCGGCCAGAGCATCGCGGACGTCGAGCGCGGGGCGAAGGAGCTGGGCTTCAAATACGTCTGGTTCCACCCGCTGTCCTTCGGCCTGCCGCCCAACGACCGACGCTTCTATCCGCTCTACCAGAAGTGTGTGGAGCTGGACATCGCCGTGGGCTTCCAGGTGGGTCACTCGGCGGAGGTGCTGCCCTCCGACTGCGGGAGGCCGATGCTCGCCGACGACGTGGCCATCGACTTCCCGGACCTCCGCATCAACCTCTCCCACACGGGCTGGCCGTGGGTGGACGAGTGGTGCTCGATGCTCTGGCGTCACCCGAACGTCTACGGCGACATCTCGGCCTACTACCCCAAGGCCCTGGACGATCGGCTGATCAAGTTCATGGACTCGGGTCGCGGGCGGGACAAGGTGCTGTTCGGCACCAACGGGCTGGGGCTCGAACGCTGCAAGCGCGAGTTCCTGGAGCTCGACATCGGCGAAGACACCAAGCGGGCCGTTCTGTACGACAACGTGGCCCGCTTCCTGAAGCTCGAAGAATAGGAAGAGGCACGGAAGATGGCAGATCTGAGAGAGGGCGAGGTCTGGGGCGAGATCACCGATGCGAGTCTCGAGCGCCTGCTCGAGCGCAAGGGTGTCCCCCGCCTCAAGCGCGGCACGATGCAGTCGATCACCGAGAACAAGAAGAAGGGCGAGAAGGAGACGCCGGCACCGAAGCTCGCATTGTTCGCGATGAGTGCGGAGACGGTGAGTCGCTATGCGCGCGGCTTCGCGGACATGAACCCGCTCTACCACAAGAAGCCGTACGCAGAGGCCTCGCCATGGGGTCGGATCATCACCCCCCCGACGGTCCTCTGCTACGCCGAGACGGTCAACGGCGCCTCGGACGGGTTCCCGGGCTGTCATACCATCTGGCGCGGGGTCGAGTACGACTGGAAGCGTCCGATCTTCGCGGACGAGGTCGTGAAGGGGACCACGATCCTCGAGGACGCCTACATCATCGAGGACAGCAAGTTCGCCGGGGGGCGCGCTGCGGTCCAGAACTATGCGACCAAGGTCGAGACGCTCCAGGATGAGTACGTCGGCACCTACCGCACGTCCTGGCATCGATTCTCGCGCAGCAGCGCGAAGAAGGAGAGCAAGTACGCCGGAATCGAGCGTCACATGTGGTCCGAGGAGGAGCTCGAAGGGGTCTGGCAGGAGTACCACGATCAGAACCTCAAGAACCGACGAGGCAAGGAACCCCTGTACTTCGAGGACGTGAAGGAGGGCGACGAGGTTCCGTACATCATCAAGGGGCCGGTGACCCTGACGAGCAAGATCGCCTTCGAGCTGGCCTTCGGCGCCATGGGCTGGTTCGTCGGGCACGAGCTGGCGCTGGCTCTCTGGGAGAAGCAGCCGAACCTGCCGATCCGCAACGAGGAGAACGTCCCGGAGCCGCCCGTGGCCATCCACTGGACCAACGAGCGCTGTGAGAAGTACCTGGGCATGCCGGGCGCATACGAGGCGGGCTTCGAGCGGCTGAGCTGGTTCACCCAGCTCTTCAACGGCTGGATGGGCGACCACGGCAAGCTCCGCAACCTCGGATGCCAGTTCCGGGGATTCCACTGGCAGGGGGACGCCTGCCGGCTCTACGCCAAGGTGAAGGGAAAGCGGGTCGAGGGCGACGAGCATCTGGTCGATCTCGACATCTGGACGATGAGCCATCCGCGGGGCCAGCGCACCACCGATGGTGAAGCGACGGTGGAGCTTCCGTCCAAGGGGCAGGGCTGACGATGGCGGGCGCGCTCGAAGACCTGCGCGTGGTGGAGCTGGGCCGGGACGTGTCCGGTCCCTACTGCGCGCGCCTGTTCGCCGATCTGGGTGCCGACGTGATCAAGGTCGAGGCTCCCGGCGGCGATCCGTCCCGCGCCCAGGGGCCCTTTGCGGGCGGCGGCGCGCACCCCGACGCCAGCGGGATCTTCCACTACCTGAACGCCGGAAAGCGGGGCGTCGTCGCCGACCTGGAAGACCCGGATCAGCTCGAGTTCTTCCACACCCTGCTCGCCGGCGCCGACGTGCTGGTCGAGAACAGCGAGCCCGCCGAGTACGCGCGCTTCGGGCTGGACTCGGCTTCGCTCCTGGCACGCCACCCGCACCTGGTCGTGGTGTCTCTCTCGCCCTACGGGCGCAGCGGACCCTGGGCAGACCGTCCCGGAGTCGACCTCACGGCCCAGGCTGCTGCCTCCCTGCCTCTCGCGCTGGGCATGCCCGATCGGGAGCCTCTGCGCATCCCCTTCGAGCAGGGCGACTACCAGGCTGCCCTGCACGCCTTCGCGGCTGCCCTGTGCGCGCTGTACGCGCGGCGCTCCTCCGGTCGAGGACAGGGCGTCGACGTCTCGGTGGCGCAGGTGATGGCCTACTGCGTCGGGGGCATGCACCTGGTCGGCGCGAAGGGCGGGTCGAAGTGGGGCCAGCGAAGCACGTCGATGAAGGGCTCCATGTATCCCACCGGCTTCTTCGCCTGCAAGGACGGCTTCGTGTGCATCGCCTCGCAGACACCCAAGCAGTGGGAGGCCTTCCTCGCCCTGATGGACAACCCCAGGTGGTCCAAGGAAGGGCAGGCCGGGAACGCCGCCTATCTGGGCCTGGTCGACTCCAAGCCGGCCGACAAGCACTTCAAGAGCTGGCTGATGGAGTACACCCGCGCCGAGCTGATCGAGATGGCGATGGCCGAGAACATCGTCATGGGCGTGGCCCAGAACGTGGACGAGGTTCTGGCGAGCGAGCAGTACGCCTTCCGCGAGCTCTTCTCCGAGCTTCGCATCGCCGACCCGGGTCCGGTTGCACCCAAGCCGGGCTACCAGCTGAAGCACACGCCGACGGCCCTCGGCACGCGGGGGCCGGCTCTCGATGCCGACGGTGATGCGTTGCGGGCGCGCCCCCCCGAGCCCATCCGCCTGGAGCAGGGCGACGGCCCGGCCCGCGCCCTCGAGGGCGTTCGTGTGCTCGATTTCGGCTGGAACTGGGCGGGCCCGATGGCCGGCCAGCTTCTGGCCGACATGGGTGCCGAGGTGATCCGTGTCGAGACCAGCAAGCGCCAGGACCTGATGCGCTTCCTCGACTACACCTCCTGGTTCTTCTGCCACAACAACCGCAGCAAGATGTCCGCGACCTTCAACCTCGGGAGCCCGGACGGCCAGCGGCTGGTGCAGCGCCTGGCCCGCAAGGCGGACATCGTCATGGACAACTTCGCCGCGGGGGTCATGGCGAAGAACGGCCTCGCACACGACGATCTCAGCAAGGAGAACCCCCGGATCATCACGGTCTCCATGAGCATGGCCGGCCAGGAGGGGCCGCTGCGTGGCATGCGCGGCTTCGCATCCATCGCCACCGGATACTCCGGGATGGAGCTGATGGTGGGCTATCCCGAGATCGACACCTCCACGGGCCTGCTGCCCTTCGGTCTCGGCGATACGACCATGGCGATCCAGGGCGTCATCGGGGCGCTGGCCGCTCTGCACCACCGCGCGCGTACCGGCGAGGGGCAGTTCGTGGACGTGAGCCAGATGGACTCGGCGGCCTCGACCCTCGGCGAGCCGCTGCTCGCCCACCAGCTCGCGGGAGACGCCGTCGGGCCGCAGGGAAACGGTCACACACGCTTCTTCCCGCACGGGATCTTCGCGGCCGAGGGCGACGAGAGATGGATCGCGCTCGCCGTGCGCAGCGAGCCCGAGTGGCGCGCCCTGTGCGACCTGATCGGGCGCGGCGACTGGGCCGGGGATGCGGAGCTGGCGAGCGCCGAGCGGCGTCGCGAGCGGGCCGGGGAGATCGCCGAGGCCGTCACGGCGTGGACCCGATCCCAGGAGCGCGACACGGCGGTGGCGCAGCTGGTGGAAGCGGGGATACCCGCGTCGGCGGTTCTGGAGCTCGAGGAGCGCAACGAGCATCCCCACTTCGTCGAGCGGGGGCTCTGCTATCAGCACGAGTTCGAGGGCTTCGATCCCTGCCGGATCTACTCCACCCCCTGGCTTCTGAGCGAGACGCCACCGGAAGTGACGCGAGGAACGCCGGCGCTGGGCGGGGACAACGACTACGTCTTCAAGCAGCTCGTGGAGCTCGCCGACGACGAGATCGAAGACCTGAAGGGGCAGGGTGTCCTGGTCTGAGGCGCCCGGCCGGCCGATCGGAAGAAGGTGATGGCAGAGGCTCGAACGCTTCCCCAGCTGCTGGACCAGGTCGTGGGGATCCACGCCTCGAGAACGGCTCTCATCACCCAGGACGAGCGCTGGACCTACGAGGACCTGGCCCGACGGGTGGACGAGCTCTCCCGGGCCCTGGTCGCCCATGGCATCGGCAAGGGGAGCCGGGTCGGCCTCCTGATGGAGAATACGCCGGACTGGGTGGCGTCCGCCTTCGCCGTGACGGGTCTGGGCGCATTGCTGATCCCCATCAGCACCTTTTCGAAGCGCGACGACCTGGCCTTCCAGCTGAGACACGCAGACGTGCAGCACTTGTTCCTTTCTGCACGCTTCCTGGGGAACGACTACCTGGCCATGCTGCGGGCGCTGGCGCCCGAAGTAGCGGCCGCGCAGGGCTGGTGCGAGGAGCTGCCGGCCCTGCGGAGCGTCGTCGTGCTCGGTGAGGAGGACCTGCCGGAGGGCTTCGGGTCCTGGACCGCCTTCGAGGCGGGGAGCGAGGACGTTCCCCAGCCGATCGTCGATGGACTGCGGACCGAGGTCGACGCGGAGGACGAGTGCTACCTGCTCTATACCTCCGGCACCACCGCGCGTCCCAAGGGTGTCGTCCAGGTACACGGCGCCATCGCGATCAACGGCCGGCGGATCGGCGAGTACCAGTGCCTGGACGAGAACGACGTCGTCTGGTTCTACTACCCGCTCTTCTTCTCGGCGGGTTGCATCAACGTCCTGCTCGGAACGCTCTCCCACGGCGCCGCGCTGATCCTGCAGCCCTTCTTCGATCCGGAGGTCGCGATCGAGCTGATCGAGCGGGAACGGGCCACCACCTGGCACCTCTGGCCCCACACGCTGAAGGAGCTGACCGCGCACCCGGACTGGAGCCAGCGGGACCACTCCCTGCTTCACAAGGGCACCGGTCCCTACGACGCCCTGCAAGGCGGCCCGCCCGAAGACGGCTTCGGGGGCGTCAACATGTACGGCATGACCGAGACGTGCACGGCCTTCGCGTGTACGCGCGCGGACGACCCTCTGCCTGTGCGGCTGACGACCTGCGGCGGGCTCATGCCCGGAAACGAGATCGCGATCTTCGACGTCGACAGCGGCGAGCGCGTGAAGCCCGGTCAGCCGGGTGAGATCCGGGTCAAGGGGCCGACCGTGATGCGCGGGTACTACAAGGTCGACCCGGATACGGTCTTCGACGAGGAGGGCTTCTTCCGCACCGGGGACCTCGGCCACCTCGACGAGGAGGGGCGGCTCGTCTTCAGCCGGCGCATCAAGGACACGATCAAGACGGGCGGCATCAACGTGGCTCCCGCCGACATCGAGAGCAAGCTGGCGGCGATGCCGGGCGTGGCCGCGGCGCACGCCTTTCCCCTCCCTTCGGAGGATCGGGGCGAGGTGGTCGGAGCGGCCCTGGTGGCGGACCCGGGTGCGGAGCTCGAGGAGGAGGCGATTCTCGCGTACTGCAAGGCGAGCCTCTCCGGCTACAAGCGTCCCGAGGGCATCTTGATCCTGGAGCAGGACGACGTGCCCATGACGGGGAGCGGCAAGGTGCAGAAGGTCGTGATGAGGGACTGGCTGCTCGACGGGATGAAGGCGAGCGGGGAGTCCATCGTTCGCCGATCCTGACGAGTCCGTCCGGGAGATGTCGGGCGGTGGCCCATCCCTCGACTTCGACGTCGGAGTCGCGACCGGACTGCGCCGTTCCACGAGCCGCCCGGCGCGGCGTCCTCAGGTAGCGGTCCAGCCGCCGTCGATCTCCACGACCTGGCCCGTGACGAAGTTGCAGGTCGCGAGGAACAGCGCCGCGTCGGCGAGGTCCTCGGGGTGTCCGTGGTAGGGGAGGGGCGTGTCGGCGATCGAGCGCTTCACGAACTCGACCGCCTCCTCGCCTTCCAGGTTGAACTTGATGTCGGTGCCGATGATGAAGCCGGGAGAGAGGGCGTTCACCCGGATGCTGCGCGGCGCGAGCTCCACGGCGAGGCTCTTCGCCATGGCGTTGATGGCGCCGGCGATGGCGGCACCCCCCGCGTAGTTGGGCACGTAGGCCTTGTCCGCGATGCCCGAGCAGAGCAGGATCACCGAGCCCTCCGGCATCCGCGGAACGGCGTAGTGGACGGCGGAGAGCTGGCCGAAGAAGCGGGCGTGGAAGAGGTCCTTCCAGGCACTGGGAGGCGTCTCGTCGACCGTGCCGAAGACCGCCTTGCCCGCGCAGGTGCAGAGGATGTCGACCCGGGGCAGGTCCTCGAAGAGGCGGCGAACCTGCTCCTCCTCGCCCACGTCCACCGATACGCCGCGAGCACCGCCGCCGATGCGGTCCGCGGCCTGGTCGAGGCGTCCCTTCTGGCGTCCGACCAGGACCACCTCGGCGCCCTCTGCGCCGAACCGCTCCGCGATGGCCAGGCCGATGCCGGAGCCGGCTCCCGTGACGACGGCGATCTTGCCCTCGAGCTGAGCCACCGCCCGCTCAGTCCAGGCTCATGCGGTGACCCGCCGTATAGCCTCCGTCCACGACCAGCGAGCTTCCCGTCACGAAGGAGGCGTCGTCCGACGCCAGGAAGAGGGCGGCTGCCGCGATCTCCGAGGGCTTGGCGAAGCGTCCCAGCAGGTGGGCGCTGCGCAGCTTCTCGCCGATGGGGCGCAGGGCTTCCAGCTTGAGCATGTCGGTCATGGGCGTCTCGACCCCACCCGGGCAGATGCAGTTGACCCGGATGCCGGCGGGCGAGTAGTCGAGGGCCATGTTCTTGGTCATCAACACGACTCCGCCCTTGGAGGCGTTGTAGGCGAGCTGGCCGCTGATCCCGACCAGCCCCTCGACGCTGGCCAGGTGGATGATGCTGCCGGACCCCTGCTCGAGCATCGTCGGGATCACGTGCTTCGAGACGAGAAAGGAGCCCTTCAGGTTGATGTCCACGACGCGGTCGAACTCCTCCACCTCGAGTACGTGCGCGGAGCCGAAGCCGACGACGCCGGCTGCATTGACGAGCGCGTCGATGCGGCCGAAGCGCTCGAGGGCGGCCCCGACGGCGGCCTTCACGGCGTCTTCGTCGCGGACGTCGGCCTCGTGGAACATCGCGTCCGGTGCGCTGCCGTCGACCTCGTCCCAGATGGCGTCCGCGGGCTTGGCGACATCGAGGCCGGCGATCGACGCGCCCTCGGCTGCGAACCTCGCGGCGGTCGCCGCGCCGATGCCCGACGCCGCACCCGTGACCAGGGCGACCTTTCCTTCCAGGCGTGCCATGTGCTTCTCCGATTCCCGGTGCGCTTCAGGCGTCAGCTGCCGAGCGAGAACGTGCTGGTCATGCCGCCATCGATGCAGATGTTGGCTCCGGTGATGTATCCGCCCGCGTCCGAGGCCAGCATCAGCAGTGCGCCCGTCATGTCGTCGTTCTCGCAGGCGCGCTGCAGCGGCAGGCCCTTGGACATCATGTCGACGCCCACCGTCGTGTACAGGCCGACGAAGGTCTCGGTCGCCGAGACACCCGGGGTGAGCGCGTTGACGGTGATGCCCATGGGACCGAGCTCGGCCGCCATGACCCGCGTCATGGATCCGAGAGCGCCCTTCGAAGTGCCGTAGGCGCTCACCATCGCGAATCCCAGGACGGCGGAGGGCGAGAGGATGTTGATGATGCGGCCCCAGCCGTGCTGGGCCATGACCCGCGCACACGCCTGGGAGAAGCGGAAGGGGCCGTTGATGTTGGTGTCCATCACGTCCAGCCACTGCTCCTCTTCCACGTTGAGGAAGAGCCCCGGGGGATAGATGCCGGCGTTGTTGACGAGGATGTCGACCTTTTCGCCCCAGCTCACGACCTGCTCCACGGCCGCGTCCACCTGCTCGCGCGAGCGCTGGTCGCAGGTCACGGCCAGGGCCTTTCCGCCGCTCTGCTCGATCGCCGCGACGCACTCGTCCAGCGGCTCCTGCCTGCGCCCGGTCACGGCGGTGGCCGCGCCCGCGCCTGCCAGGGCCCGGGCGTAGCCGAGGCCCAGGCCGGTGCCTCCACCCGTTACGATCGCCGTCCGGCCTTCCAGGGGACCCTTCATCTCGACTGCTCCTCTTCTGCGACCCGAGTACAACGCACCGGAATCGCTCAAAAAAATCAGGGGATGGGAGGCCTCCGCACGCCCGGCGGCGGAAGGCCATCCGATTCCGTATCTTAACACGTTCAGGCATTTGAATGCGTTAATATCGAGCGGAATCGGGGCCCCATGCCACAGCCCGGAGGGGGCCACGGTACCGCGGGTCCGGGACGAGAGCGCCGCCCATGAGCGGTGCAGCGGGGACGCAGTGGGTCTGGTGGTTCGGCAGAGAGAGGAGCGGCGGCGGCGCATCCTGGAAGCCGCGCGCGACCTCATCGCGGAGCGGGGCTACGACGCGGTCACCATGCGCGATCTCGCCGAGCGTGGACTCGTGTCGGTTCCGACCCTGTACGCGCTCTTCGGCAGCAAGACCGAGCTGCTCTCGACGGCGGTCGAATCCTACTTCACCGAGCTGGTCGGCATGGTCGGCGTCGTCGGCTCGGAGAGCGGTCTCTCGCGGGTGATCTCGCTGATCGAGACCCTGAGCCGGGAGACTCCACGCCACGCCGCCTACTCGCGCTCGCTCGTGAGCTTCATGCGCGATACCTCGGACACGACCGCCGGGCTCGCCGACGTGGTGGCGGGCGGGCTCGCGCGCGAGCTGACCCGTGCCCTCGAGGAGATGCGGGCAGACCGTCAGCTCGCCCAGTGGGCGCACGCGCGGCCCCTGGCCGAGCGGCTCGCCGCGCAGATCAACGTGATGACCTTCGCCTGGGCGCTCCACCAGATCAGCGACGAGGCACTGCGGCCGACCATGCTCTACGGGGCCGCGGTGACGTTGTTGGGTCTCGCCCGCGGAAAGGCCGCCAAGGATCTCGAGGCGCTGGTGCGCGAGCACCAGGAAGCCGCTGCCAGTCTGCAGCTCCTCGAGCGGGAGTCCCACGGGAGCTGAGTGAGCTCTCCGGTCGGCGCAGGTTGCGGGCCGGCCGACGAGTCGAAGCAGTCAGAAGGAAGGGAGAGGGCACGTGTCATTCAAGGCTCCGGAAGGTCTGGTGGACGAGGACGAGTTCAGGCACCGCGGACGAGAAGGCTCCGACAAGGTGCTGTTCGGGGACACGCTCTGGGTGAGCGTGGTCGACCCCGCGGCCGGAATCCACGGCGTGAACCACTTCCATCTCACCAACAAGGGGTACGCCCGCTTCGAGGCCCTCTACGTGATCGACGGAGTCGTCCAGCTCTACGGCAACAAGATCCCGCTGAGCCCCGAGCCCGACAACGGCCCCTGGACCGACGGGCGCATGACCTACGAGGTCGTGGAGCCCTGGGAGCACATCCGCATCGCCCTGGACTGGGAGAAGTATGCCTTCGACCTGGACTTCAAGGGACGCTTCGCCCCCTTCAACTACGACAACTCGCTGCCCAGCGGCGACCCGATGAAGCTCTTCGACGAGTTCTACGGAGGGCACTACGAGCAGGCCATGGACTGCACGGGCCAGTTCGAGATCCGCGGCGGGCCGGCGGCGGGGGAAACCCGCGAGATCAACTGCTGGAGCCATCGCGACCACACCTGGACCAGCCGCTTCGCGGTGCCCCAGAACTGGAAGGTCGACGAGGCGCACTTCGCGGCGCACTTCTGGCCCTCGATCCAGCTCCCCGACAAGCACATCAACGTCTTCGCGCTCTACTACCAGAACGAGAAGGACCCCAAGGAGCGTTCGGTCGGCGGATTCGTGTCGGACAAGGACGGGAGTCGGCCGCTGCTGAACGCCAAGGGGGAGATCGCTCCCAACGACGGCAGCGCCTCGGTGCGCGAGGCGAACTCCTTCCGCTACGAGTTCACCATGCCCGACGGTGAGGTGATCCACGTGAAGAGCACGAAGCACCACGGGACGATCAAGCTCTGGCTGCGCGCCGAGAACGACCTCGAGAACCGCATGGACTGCTACGAGGCCTTCTGTGACTTCGAGGTGGAGGAGACCGGCGAGACGGGCACGGGAACGGCGGAGTACAGCGTGATGCCCGTGTGGCCACAGTGGCTGGCATGATGCCCCGCCCCGAGGCGGCCGTCCGGCTCGGCGCTGCGGGGTCGACCGCTCTCGGCCGAGGTGCGTGATGGCGCAGCCCCCCCGTGAGCCGGCTCGCGAGCCGCTGACCCCCGAAGACCTCAACTGGTGGTACAGCGACCAGCCGCGCCAGCGCAACACGATGGCGATGCTGATGCTCCTGGACCGGCCTCCGGATCCCGAGCGTCTGCGCGCCAACGCGTGGCGGGCCGTCCAGGCGGTGCCGCGGCTGGACCAGCGGGTCGTGGATGCGCCGTTCGACATGGCGCTCCCGCGCTGGGAGCGGGATCCCACCTTCGATCTCGACTTCCACCTGCGGCGCTACTCGCTCCACGCCGGCGTCGATGCGGAGAACGAGCTGAGCGAGCTGTTCCACTCGATCGGCCCGATCTACGAGCGCCCCTTCGACCGTGCACGACCGCTGTGGGAGCTCATCGAGATCGACCGGCCCGATGGGCGCTCGGCGCTCTTCTGTCGCCTCCACCACTCCATCGCCGACGGCGTCGGAGCCAACGCCGTCCTGGGCGCACTGACCGATGCGGAACGGGACGGGGATCCGGCTCCGCCTCCCCCTGAAGAGAGCCCCGGTACCTGGCCCGAGCCGAGCTTCGCCGCCCTGGTCGCGCGAGCCATCCGCGACCGGATGAGCGACGACTTCGGGCGCGCGCGCAGCATGGGCCGGGCGATGCAGGATCTGGTCCGGAATCCGTCGCGAATGCTCGACCTGGCTCGCGGAGGGGCGGAGCTGTCGGAGACCTTCTTCAACTCGAGCCGGGCCCACCTCGACCGCTACGGCCGCGCACGGCGCCTGGGCGGACTCGCGATCCCGTTCGAGCCGCTGCGGGCCGCCCGGAAGCGCCTGGGCGGGCGGACCGTGGAGCTCCTGATGACCGGAGTGGCCGGCGCCATGGGCGAATGGCACCGGAGCCGCGGCCGGGGGGACGCCGAGACCGTGCTCACGACCGTGCCGGTCAATCTGCGTCCCCGCGACAACCAGGGCCTGGACACCCACGTGGGCAACCGGCTCACGGCGCACATCTTCCACCTGCCCATCGCGGTGCGCGATCCGCGCGAGCGCTTCGCCCTCATCCACCAGATGTTCGAGGAGCACGCCGATGCCCCCGCGCTCGAGGTCTTCGCCAACTTCTCCCACATGCTCGCCCTGCTTCCCCGCCGGCTCCACCGCGCCGCCGTCCTGGCGTCCGGCAGCTCCATGGATCTCATCGTGACCAACATCCCGGGCGTGCCGGTGACCCGCTTCATCGCCGGCGCCGAGATCACGGCTGCGTACCCCATCGCTCCCATCGTTCCCCACTGTCCCGTCAGCGTCGCCCTCTACGGGTACCGGGATCAGCTGTTCATCGGACTGGACGCCGACGGCACGGCGATGGCGGAGCTCGACGACTTCTGCGAGATGCTGGAGCGTTCGTTCGCCGAGCTGGTCGAGGCGGCATGACGCACGCCTCCGATCACCGAGAGCCGACCGAGGGAGCAGGCCGATGAGCGATCCCTTTCCTTCGAACCCGTTCGCCGAGGGCAACTTCGCCCCCTGGCTGGAGGAGGAGGACATCCCGGACCTCAGGGTGGAGGGGGAGATCCCCGAGTCGCTGCGAGGAAGCTACTACCGCAACGGCTCCAATCCTCCCTATCCGCCGGGGCCCAACTACCACTGGTTCTTCGGCGACGGCATGATCCACGCCTTCCACTTCGAGGGCGGGCGCTGCAGCTACCTGAATCGCTGGGTGCGCACGGCGCGCTTCGCCGCCCAGCGGAAGTACGGAGCGGCGATCTTCGGTGGAATCGGTCCGAAGGGGTCTCCGGACCCGCGCGCGGAGGGCGTCAGCCCGAACGCGTCCAATACCCACGTCATCTGGCACGCCGGCAGGCTGCTGTCGCTCTGGGAGGCGGGGCCTCCTCACGAGCTGGACCCCATCACCCTCGAGACCCGCGGCATCCACGACTACGACGGTGACTTCTATCGGGTGCGCGCCGACCAGCGCAACCCGGACGTCATGACCGCGCACCCGAAGATCGATCCGGACACAGGGGAGTGGATCGGCTTCGGGTACAGCCCCGTCGCACCCTGGCTCGTGTACCACACGGTCGATCGGGAGGGTCGACTCACGCGCAGCTTCGAGCTCGAGGCTCCGTTCCCGAGCATGATGCACGACTTCCTGGTCTCCGCCGAGCATGCGCTCTTCCCGATCTTCCCGGCGGTGTTCGATTTCGAGGCGACTTCCGGCGCGGGCCTCCCGCTCGTCTGGCAGCCCGAGCGCGGCACTCGTCTCGGTGTGCTGCCCCGGGACGGCAGGGTCGACGACATGCTCTGGTTCGAGCACGAGGGCTGCTACTCCTTCCACACGGTGAACGCCCAGACCCGGGGCGAGACGGTGATCGCGGACCTCTTCATCTTTCCCCACGGCCCGCTCGCCGAGGGTCCGGAGACCCGTCCCCCCACGTTGCGGCGCTGGACGGTGGACCTGGCGGGCGGCGGGTTGACGGAGCAGCAGCTCGACGACGCGCCGGCCGAGTTCGGCTGTGTCGATCCGCGCCACGTAGGGAAGTCCTACCGCCACGCATTCACGCTCGGAAGCGTCGACTACCGCAACATGAAGGGCCAGCCAGAGGGCTTCAACAGCCTTTTCCACTACGACCTGGAGCTGGATCGACGCGAAGTCCACCGTCTGGGGGCGGGCGATGTCGCAGGCGAGCCCTGCTTCATTCCCCGCGCTCCGGATGCGGCGGAAGGCGACGGCTACGTGCTCTCGCTCGTGTACCGCCGGAGCGAGCACCGCAGCGATCTCCTGGTGATCGACACCCAGGACTTCGAGGGCGCTCCGGCTGCGGTGATCAAGATGCCCCACCGCATCCCCTTCGGCTTCCACGGGAGCTGGCGGCCCGCTGGGGAATGAGTCGGCCGCGAGGGGATCTGGAGGAAGACATGCTCGAAGAGAACGACTACGAAACCGTACGCTACGAATCCCCGGCGCCCGGCGTCGCGCGGGTCGTCATGGACCGGCCCGACGCGCGCAACGCCCAGAACCTGCAGATGACGTACGAGCTGGATGCCGCCCTGCAGCGGGCCGCCGACGACGATCAGGTCAAGGTGATCGTGGTCGCCGGCGGGGATCCCCACTTCTCCTCGGGCCACGACCTGCGGGGCGACCATGGAAAGCAGGTCGAGGACTTCCCGGTGGTGGGCATGTGGCGCGGCTTCCAGGAGCCCGGTGCCGAGGGCCTGATCTCGCGGGAGTCCGAGATCTACCTGCGCATGTACCGGCGCTGGCGCGACATCCCCAAGCCGACCATCGCGGCGGTCCAGGGCAAGTGCATCGCCGGAGGGCTGGCGATCGCCTGGGTGTGCGACCTGATCGTCGCCAGCGAGGATGCCACCTTCAGCGATCCCGTGGTCGACCTCGGCATCTCCGGGGTCGAGTACTTCGGACACCCCTGGGAGGTCGGAGCCCGCAAGGCCAAGGAGATGCTGTTCACCGGGGAGGCGATCACGGCGCACGACGCGCATCGGCTCGGCATGGTGAACCACGTCGTCCCGCGGGACGAGCTCCAGGCGCGTGTCCTCGAGCTGGCCGAGAGGATCGCGGCGAGGCCGCTCTTCGCGCTCAAGATGTCGAAGCAGGCGGTCAACCAGAGCCAGGACGCCCAGGGACAGTGGCAGGCCATGGAGGCGGCCTTCAGCCTGCATCAGCTCTGCCACAGTCACAACGTCCAGGTCCACAAGATCCCGGTCAATCCGGCGGGTCTGCTGCCTCCCAAGAAGAAGGGCTCGGGTGCGCCGCCGTCGAAGGGCTGAGGCCGGGGCCCGCTCTGGTAGACTGGGCCTCCCGATCGCGTGGATCGGCGGAGGGAGGCGCACCCATGAGCGATGAGAACCCGGCGATGGTGGCGGCGCGGAACTCCTGGCGTTGCGTGCAGAGCGGCGACCGGGAGGGCTGGCTGGCTCTGATGGCGGAAGACGTGTGCATGGAGGATCCGATCGGACTCGCCCCCACGAACCCGACGGGCAAGGGCGTCCAGGGCAAGAAGGCGGTGGGCGAGTTCTACGACACGCACATCGGTCCTTCGAAGATCGTGATCACGACCCACGAGTCCTACGTCGCCGAGGCGCACGAATCGGCTCACGTCATGACGCTCGACACGACCCTGTCGAACGGGGTGAAGACGAAGGTGCGGGGGATCTTCACCTACCGGACGAACGAGGACGGCAAGATCACGAACCTGCGCGGCTACTGGCACATGGGCGTGATGGAGTTCGAGCAGCCCGCCTGATCCGAAGCGCTGAGCCGTCGGTTCAGCGCAGGACACCCCGTTCTTCCAGCTCGGCGATTCGCTCCGGCGGATAGCCGAGCAGGTCCTCGAGCACCGCGCGGTTGTCGCGCCCCAGGGTGAGCACGCGCTCGGGTGTGCGGGCCGGTGAGGCCGAGAGCCGAAGCCGGGAGCTCTCGATCACCATGCCGGGACGGGCGGGGTCGTCGACGTGGATGAAATGCCCGCGATGGCGGAGCTGCGGGTCCGAGAAGAGCCCGGGGGTGTCCAGCGCCGCGTGGGCGGGGATGTCGCGAGCCTGGAGCTCGGCCTCGGCCTCGACCGTCGGGCGCGTGCGGGTCCACTCCGACAGCGCGGCGTCCACCTCTGCCCGCGCATCCCGCCTCGCGGTCGGGTCCGGTCGTCCCATGGCCTCGCAGAGCGAGCGCCACTCCTCGTCGCGCTCGATCGCGATCGCCACCCAGCCGTCCTCGTCCGCCGTCGGGTAGATGCCGTGGGGGAAGCAGCGCTCGTCGGCATTTCCGGCAGCCTCGGCCACGTGCCCGTTGATCGTCCAATCCAGGAAGGCGGGCGCCAGGAAGTGCAGGGCCGCTTCGGTCTGCGACTGATCGATGTACTGCCCCTCGCCGGTGCGGGCGCGGTGCTCGAGTGCGGCGAGGATCGCCAGCGCGTTGTAGCGGGCCGCGATGGCGTCGGTGTAGGCGCCGAAGGGTCCGGCCGGCGGCCTCCCGGGCCAGCTCGCGAGGGACTGGAAGCCGGCCAGGCTTGCGGCCAGACGGCCGAAGCCGGTGAATCCGCGCCACGGGCCGGTCTGCCCCATGATGCAGCTCGAGATCATGATCAGCTCGGGCCTGACCTGGCGCAGCTTCGGATAGCCCAGTCCCCACCTCTCCATGACTCCGGGGGCGAACGACTCGCTCACGACGTCGGCCCAGCGGACCAGGTCCAGCACGACGGCGCGTCCTTCCTCGCTGCGCAGATCGAGCGTGATGCCGAGCTTGTTCGCGTTGGCGGACTGGAAGCACGCGGCTCCCTCGGCGTCGGGGCGGCCGAATACCCAGGGCGGGCTGACCCGCAGGGTGTCCAGGTTCGTAGACGATTCCACGCGAACGACGGTGGCGCCGTAGTCGGCGAGCATCCGGGTGGCGGCCGGGCCCGCGATCACCCAGAAGAGGTCCAGGATCTTCACTCCGGCGAGAGGGAGCTCGCCTCGCGAGGGCGAGCGTCTCCCGCGGCGGGGCGCCGATGCGGGCTCGCGGCGAGCTTCCCGTCGCAGCTCCGCACCGTGCTCGTCGAGTCGGGGCGGCGGTCGCCGGTACGCGAGGGGGGTCCGGCTGAACTTCGCGAAGGGGCCCGGAAATCGGTCGGTCGGAGCGTTCTCCCGAGCGACGGCGAAGTCCCGCGCCGCGAGCTGCTCGCTCTCCACGATCTCGTCGACGCCGAAGACCGGGGCGACGAGCAGCCTGCGCTCGATCGCCGCCTTCAGCACTTCGGAGTGGGTCCGGGTCGCGAAGAACGCGTCGAGCGCGCGCTTCACGGGCTCGTAGGAGTCCGGAGGCAGCTCGCCGGAACCCAGGCGCACGCCGAACGCGCCCCAGTCCTGCTCGGCCAGCGCCGCATCGCAGAAGCCCTCTTCCGCCACCCAGCTCAGGAGTCGCTGCATGAAGTGCCCCGTGGAGGGCATCACGGACGGTCCCAGCGTCACCCAGCCGTCGCGCGTACGGTGGCGGACGGGGATCACGACCCTCCCGGCCTGCAGCCCGCCGGCCGTCCTTCGGGCGGGGGGCATGCCGACCGCGGCGTCCAGGGTGCGGAACATGTTCGCGAGGGTCATGGACTGCTG
This sequence comes from Myxococcota bacterium, assembly GCA_028278065.1. GTDB lineage: Bacteria > Myxococcota_A > UBA9160 > UBA9160 > JAFDET01 > JAFDET01. Next base: position 24,896 of record JANQFA010000038.1, on the reverse strand, counting down.
CATGGAGATGTCGACGTGCTGGCCGCGACCGCTGCGCCGTCGCTCCATGTGGGCGATCAGGGCGCCGACCGCTGCGTCGGCTCCCGCGTGCGCATGGGCCTGGGGAACGCTGATCCGTGTAGGCGCCTCTTCTGCATCTCCCGAGAGCTGGGCGAAGCCGGCGGCGGCGACCTGGGTGAGATCGCTGGCGCGCCAGCGCGCCTTGGGACCGGTCTGGCCGAAGGGGCTGATCGAGACGTAGACGAGCCCCGGCTGGATGCGCGCGAGCTCCTCGTATCCGAGGTCCAGTTCCGCCAGCCAGCCCGGGCGCCCGGATTCGATCAGGAAATCGGCTCCGGCCACGAGCCGAAGCAGGACCTCCCGATCGCGCTCGAGGTCCAGGTCGAGGGCCAGGCTGCGCTTGTTGCGCGTGTAGGCGGCCCAGAACAGCGACGCCTCGGGTCCCTCGCAGCCGTCTCGATGGGGGCCGATCCGGCGCGCCGGGGAGCCCTCGGGCGGCTCGATCTGGATCACGTCGGCCCCGAGGTCGGCGAGGATCTGACCGCACAGCAGGCCCGCCTCGTCTGTCAGATCCAGGACGCGGTAGGGAGAGAGCATGCGGATTCCGGAGGAGACGGCCCGCTAGATGAGTCCCATCTGCTCGGGCAGTGAGCCGGGCTGGCTGCCGTCGACGTCGGTGAAGCCGTACTCGCGCCCGAGCTCGTTCACCACGAGGACCTGCCCGCTGCGCTCGAAGCGCTTCGGATCCGTGGCGATGGCCACGACCGCCCTGCCGCTGAAGCGCGGCGACTCGCCCTTCTCGATGGGGGCGGGGACCTTCCCCTCGGCGGCGCGCTGAAGCAGGTTCTCGGTCTTCACCCAGCCGGGATAGAGCGAGATGCAGGTCACGTTGTAATCGCGCAGCTCGTGCGCCATGTCCCTCATCATGCGGTCCACGGCGGCCTTGCCGACGCCGTATGCGAGGTTGAAGGCGTAGGCGGCGCCGGCGAAGGACGAGATGTTCACGATCAGGCCGTCCTTCTGCTCGAGCATCATCGGGACGGCCTCGTGGCTGGCCACGTAGTGCGAGCGACAGCCGACGTGGATGATGTCGTCCCAGACGGAGATCGGATACTCCCAGAAGCCGCCTCCCTCGAGGATGTTGCCTTCGGGTGCGGTGAAGGCATTGTTCACGAGGATGTCGATGCGTCCCTGCTCTGCCCGGATCCGCTTGAAGAGGGCGATGATCTCCTCGTCCACGGCGTGATCGCAGCGAACGGGGATACCCTGGCCTCCGAGCCCGGTGACCTCCTCGGCGGTGGCGCCGACGGTCCCGGGGAGGGGAGAGGTGCCCTCTTCGAGCGTCCTTCCCGTCACGTAGACCGTCGCTCCCGCGGCACCGAGCTCCAGCGCGATTCCCTTTCCGATTCCCCGGCTGGCGCCGGTCACGACGGCGATCTTTCCCTTCAGACTGCTCACGGTGTTCCTCTATCCTGGGTGCGGGCGCAGCGATCGTCGCGCAGCCGGCTGCGGGCCGCGCGACGGCTCGCAGCCACGTGGTATCCTCGGCCTCTTTCCATGCGCGGATCCGCGGAGCCATGACCCCGCATGGGCGTGGGCGCCCTGGATCCGGCGGCTGCGCAAAGCTAGCCCACGGCGCGGTCGCCTGCCCCGTCGGCGTCGAAGGAGGTGACCGTGCCGTCCAGGGAGGGGAGGCGCGAATGAGCGCCGTGTCCCGGGTGCGTGAGCTCCTGCGTCGGGAGCAGCTCCTCGCCGCGTTGCGCAGCGAGCTGGCGGCCACGCGCGCCGAGCTCGCCGAGCAGCGGGCCGTCAACGAGCGCATGCGCGACGGCATGCGCCGCTGTGTCACCTGCGAGTACCGGCGAGATGCGGTGGGTCGCCGCGCGGACTCGACGACCCGGGGCGGCGGAGGCGAGCCGGGTCCGTCGACGGGATAGCGTCACCCGAGGCGTCTGTCGGGCTAGACTCCGAGACGATGACCCGTCGGCTTCGTGCAGTGTTCTTCGATCTGGGCGGCACCTTGTTCAGCAATCGCGATATCCCTCGCGTGAATGCCCCGGCGCTCGCCGAGGCGGCACGCCGCCTCGGGGTGGAGAAGGGGTTCGGGGAGGTCGGGCTGGCCTTCCTCCAGGCTTCGCGTCAGGTGAACGAGGTCTACATGCGCCGTTCCTACTACCTGCATCGCGACCACTTCCACGACACCTACCGGGCCTTCGCGGCGATGCTCGACCGCGTCGCCTCCGACGAGTTCGTGGAGTGGTTCTACGAGGCGCAGCGGAAGGCGATGACCCAGGAGCTGGTCCTGCGCGACGACTGCATCGAGACCCTGGACGCGCTCAGGGAGCGGGGCCTGGTCCTCTCGATCGTCTCGAACATCGATGACGACTACCTGGATGGAATGCTGCGCAACCTCGAGCTGAAGCCGCTCTTCGACCACTGGGTCAGCTCCGAGGCCGCGCAGTCGTGCAAGCCCGATGCGCGCATCTTCGAGCTGGCGCTGGAGCGGGCCGGCTGCAGCGCGGGCGAGACGATCTTCGTCGGGGATTCGCGGGTCCACGACATCCAGGGAGCGGCGGCGGTCGGGATGCCGACCGTGCTCCTCGCTGAGGAGGGCGGTACCAGCCACCTGGACGACGAGAGCTTCGAGGTCCGGCCCGATCACGTCATCTCGCGGCTCTCCGAGCTGATCGCACTGGTCGACGCCCGGCTCTGAGCATCCGAGAGGGCGACCGGCGGGGCTGCGGGCCCGGCCCGCGATCAGACGTCGGCCTCCGCCATCCTTCGCAGCGCCCGCGCGTTCAGGGCGTCGGGAACCAGGCGCAGGACGGTGTTGCGCAGGCGGCAGGCGAGGGTGCCTTCGAGCTGTCCGATGCGACCGATGCGCCGGGACTGGTCCTGGACCCAGCGGACCCGCGTTGCGCGTCGCGCGTGCAGGCGCGCGGGAACCTCGGCGTCCGGAACGCCGTCCCGGATCAGCTCGACGAGCACCATGGCGTCCTCCAGCGCCATCGCGGCGCCCTGTCCCATGTTGGGTGTCATGGCGTGGGCGGCGTCGCCGATCAGGAGCGCCCGCCCGTCGTGCCAGGGACCCTGGCGGACCTCCTCGAGGTCGTTGTGGATGAGATCCCCCGGTGCCGCCAGGGCTCGCAGCAGGTCCGGCACCTGGCCGCCGAATCCGCTGAAGCGCTCGCGGAATCGCTCGAGTCTTTCCTCCGGCGGATCTTCGCGGCCGCGCGGTGCGTTCGCCACCGCGAAGCAGTAGACGGTCTCGTCGCCGATGGGAACCACCCCGAAGCGGTGCCCGCGTCCCCACATCTCGCGCATCGCGACCGAGTCGACCGGGGAGGAGACGACCATGCGCCAGCACGTGTACCCGGAGTAGCGGATGCGCTCGTCGCCGAAGAGGAGCTGCCGGATCCGGGAGCGCAGGCCGTCCGCGCCGATCAGCAGCCGGTAGCGCCCTTCGCGCCCGTCGCTGAGACGCACCTCGACGTACTTCTCGTGCGGCTCGAGCGCGTCGACCGTGGTGCCCAGCGACACGGGCACCTCGGGGGCGACGTTCCGTAGCACGTCGTGCAGGGCGGCGCGGTGGAGCCCGATCGTCGGGCCGAACTCCGGCTCGAGTGCGGCGAAGTCGGTCGTGGCCAGGGGGCGGCCGTCGTGATCGGTGATGGAGCCGCGGCCCAGCCGCGTGCCGCCGGCGATGGCCGCCGCGTCCGCAGCGAGGCTGCGCAGGACCTTCATCGCGTTGACGCCGAGGACGATTCCCGCGCCTACGGGAGCCCAGGCCTCGGCGCGCTCGACGATCTCGCACGGGATTCCGGCGCGTGAGAGCCCGGCCGCGGTGGCCAGACCGGCGATTCCGCCTCCGACGATCAGGATTCCGTCGGGCGTCATCGCTCCTCCTCGCCGACCCGGGCGAGGGCGCCGACGACCGTCTCGACGAGTCCGGCGCCGGTCGCCAGGATCCGCCCTCGCCAGGCGGGATCCGCGGGCCGGAACACCTCGAGGAGCTCGGCCTTGATGGCGCGGCCCTGCTCGGACTCGAGCTGGCCGTGGTGGTGGAGCCAGTTGTCGGCGCGCATGGCACGGAAGACCCGCACGGTGTCGTGGGTGCCGAACTCCGCGGCGTGGATCGTCAGCTCCACGTCGTCGTCGAGGATCTCCATGACGCCCTGCTCGATGGTGCCGTGCAGGGCCGCCGACACGGATTCGCCCTCGATGGTGCTGCGCTGGGCCTCGCCGTACCATGCGCGGCCGCGGGCGTAGGCCGGGTCGCTCGCGGGAAGCTCGATGATGAGCTCCAGCTCTCCGTAGGCGCCCAGGCCGGTGTGGAAGTCGATCCAGGCCACCCGGCGGGCGGAGCGGGTGGCCGCTCGCGCGATCTCGCGGAGGATGCGGTTCGACGCCTCGTCGCGTTCGCCGCCGTACTGGACGCCCTCGGGGTGGTCGTACTGACCGCAGGAGAGGACCTCCTGCAGGCGGGGGAAGCCGTGTCGTCGGGCGAAGGCGAGGATGGCCTCGTTGCTCCGCTGCTCCGTCTCCTCGTCCAGCGAGGCCGGGTTGACGGCGTCGTACAGCGAGTCGTAGTCCGGGTTGGGGACGTGCTGCTCGGGATGGGCCAGGAAGTTGCGGTTGAGGTCGACGTTGCTCTCGTTCACGCGGCGGGTATGCGAGAAGCCGAAGGGGTTGAGAGCGTGGACCAGCAGGAGCCCCATGTCCGGTGGAAGCGCCAGTCCGTCGAGCTGCCGGGCGAGCAGGCGGTGCTGGATGGCGCTCCCCGCGAAGCCCTCGGCGCCGTGTATGCCGCTGCTCAGTACGGCGACGCAGGCGGGCTGCTCGGGGCCCAGATAGGCCGTGTCCACGGCCAGCTCCTCGCCCTGGGCTCCGCGCACGCTCAAGCCGTGCGAGTCGAGCACGGCGCCGCGGTCCTCGGCGGCGCGCAGGAAGGCGCGGCGCGCAGTCGCGTAGTCGGGTGCGAAATGGTCTTCGGGGGCCATGGTCATGGGCTGCCGTCCGTCAGTCGAGCTCCACCGATTCGAGGTACTCGGGGATGTGGGGCTCGTAGCCCAGGCGGTCCTTCACGGCGAGACGCAGGGAGTCCGCTGCGACCGGCTCGCCGTGGACCAGGAAGACCCGCCGCGGTGCCCGCGCTGCGGACTGCAGCCAGCCGAGCAGATCCTCGCGATCGGCGTGGGCCGAGAGCAGGTCCAGCTGGACCACCTCCGCCCGAATCGGCACCCAGTGCCCGTAGATCTTCACCGACGACGCACCCGCCGCGATGTCGGCACCGCGCGTTCCCGCCGCCTGGAAGCCCGGCAGGACGATGGTGTTCTCCGGCTCCGGCGCGAGGGCGCGGAGGTGGTGTAGCACCCGTCCTCCGGTGGCCATCCCGCTCGCGGAGACGATCACGAGGGGACCTCGCCGCTCCGCCAGGCGCCGGGACTCGTCGACGCTGCGCACGAACTCGGCGACGTCGCATACTTGCGAGCACTCGTCGTCGCGCAGGCGGTGATACTCGTGGAAGTCCTGGTAGAGGTCGGTCACGTTGGTCGCCATCGGGCTGTTCACGTAGACGGGAATCCGCGGACACAGCCCCTGCTCGAAGGCGCTGTGGAGGCAGTAGAGAAGGGCCTGGGCCCGCCCCACCGCGAAGGAGGGCATGAGGACCACGCCGCGGCGCTCCGTCGTGCGGCGGACGATCTCCGCGATGGCCTCCACCGGATCGCGCTCGCCGTGGCTGCGGTCCCCGTAGGTGGATTCCATCACGATCCAGTCGACGTCGCCGGGCGCTCGCGGGGGCTGCATCAGCACGTCGTCGCTGCGGCCGAGGTCGCCCGAGAAGAGCACGGCCCCATGCTCGTCGCGCACCTCCACGCACGCGGCGCCCAGGATGTGGCCAGCGGGGGCGAAGCGCACCGAGAGGTCGCCGATCTCGAGTGGCTCGTCGAAGCGTCGGGTCTCCATGTGCGGCAGGGTCGCGCGCGCGTCGTCCGCGGTGTAGAGGGGCAGGGCGGGGTGGTGCGAGGCGGTCTTCTTGCGGGTGGCGTAGCGCGCGTCCTCCTCCTGGATGCTCCCGCTGTCGGGGAGCAGGAGCTGGCAGAGGGCCTTCGTGGGCGGGGTGCAGTAGATGGGCCCGAGCAGGCCGTCGCGGACCAGGACGGGCAGGTAGCCGCTGTGGTCGAGGTGCGCGTGGCTCAGCAGGATGGCATCGATGTCGCCGGCTCGGACCGGAAGGGGCTGCCAGTTGCGCCGCCGGAGCTGCTTGAGCCCCTGGAAGAGGCCGCAGTCGACGAGCACGCGGGTGCGGCCGGATTCGACCAGGAACTTCGAGCCGGTGACGGTTCCGACTGCGCCGATGAAGGTGATCTTCACGAGGCCGCCCTGCGCCCGTCGCCCGCGCCAGGGCCCTGCGGCAGAATGCAGCGGACGGGCGTGTTTCCCGGACGTTCCACGAGGAGGTAGGCCGCATGCTCCAGCTCATGGCCGCGCGGGTCCGCGACACGGAGGTCGCCCAGCTGCGCACCTGGCTCCAGTCCCTGCACGCGCGCCGCGACGAGCTGCGCGAGAGCTACGCGCGGCACGGGACGCGCCACGAGCTCTTCCTGCTGATCCGGATGCGCGATCTCCCGATCCTGGTGGTCGTCGCGGAGGTGGAGGACGACACGCGCGCGGCTGACTCCTTCCTGCGCTCGAAGCTCCCGATCGATGTCGAGTTCAAGGAGCTCTTCCAGCAGATCTCCCCGGAGGAGGGGGAGATCGAGCTGCTCTACGACTCGTCGTCCTATGTGGGCCTCCCGGCGCGTTGACGCCGTCATCCTTCCGCGCCTCGCTCGGGGATCCAGCCGGCGTAGAGGGGGTGGTCCGGGCCCAGGGGAAGCGCGACCGCCTCGCCGGTGCGCGACGAGTGGTAGATCGCCGTGACCAGCTCGATGGCGGCGCGGGCGTCGGCGACGGTGACCGGCGGCGCGTCGCCGCGGGCGAGCGCGGCGTGGAACGCCGCGAACTGGCCCGCGTACAGCTCGGGGCCGGGCTCGAAGTCGTCGAGCGCCGCGTCGATGCGCGCCGCTGCCTCCGCGGTCGCCGGCTCCAGGGTCCAGGGCTCCGAGCCGGGCTGGTACGGCGACTGACTGCTCTCGGCCGAGAAGTGCTCGAAGGCAATGCGCAGCCGTGACGACTCGCGGACCGATCCCAGGGTGGCGGTGAGGGTCGCCAGGGCTCCGCTTCCGAACTCGAGGGTCACCGCCGCGCAGTCCTCGGTCTCGATCTCGTTCACGCGCGTCGCCACGCGCGCGTAGACGCGTTCGATCGGCCCCAGCAGACTCTGCAGCAGATCATGGGCGTGGATCGCGTGCGATACGCAGATTCCCCCGAGCTCGCTGTCGAAGCGGCCGCGCCACGGTACGGCGTAGTAGTCCGCCCCGCGTCGCCACCAGGTCTCGACGCTCGCCACGTAGGGCCTCCCCGCGAGGCCGGCCTCCAGCAGGCGTCGCAGACGCGCGATGCCGCGGCCGAAGCGGTACTGGAAGATGGGCATCAGGCGTGCGCGGCTCTCCCTCTCGCACGCCGCCAGCGCGTCCACCTCCGCCAGGGAGCCGGCGAGGGGCTTCTCGCAGACGACGTGCAGGTCCCGCTCGAGGAGCGCCGTGACCATGGGGAGATGGAGGTCGGGTGGCGTGCACACGTTCACGACGTCGATGTCGTCACAGGCCAGCAGATCGTCGAAGGAGGTGAAGCTGCGCGGCACGCCGAGGATGCCGCGCGCGAGGTCGAGCTTCGGCTCCAGCGGATCGCAGACCGCGGCCAGCTCGTACAGCTCCGGCAGCTCCCGGTACGCCGCCAGGTGGCTGAATCCGACGCCGAGTCCCACGACCGCCACGCGCAGCGGATCGCTCACTCCGATCCCTCCAGGTGGCCGCGGCGTTCGGCCCGGGCCTGTGCCGTGAGCACCAGCTCGCAGGCGCTGAAGCAGTGGCTCTGGGACATGGCCGTCTCGGTGCGCGCACGCACGTCGTCCAGGAACAGGCGGGCGAAGGGCAGCTCCACCTGGGCGCAGTCGATGCGTCGCATCTCCTTGGCGTCCACGAGGAAGAGGTGGTCGGATCCGGTGCGCCCGCCCAGGTCGCAGTACTTGCGAACCTCGACGTAGCCCTCGGTTCCCAGCACGAACAGGCGCCCGTCTCCCCAGGTGGACAACCCGTCGGGTGTGTACCAGTCGACGCGAGCGAGTCCATGGGTGTTCCCGGCGCGCAGGTGGATCTCGCCGTAGTCCTCGAGGCCCGGATGCTCCGGGTGCTTGTAGTTGGCGACCGTGGACGCCAGCACCTCGGCCGTCTCCGTGCCCGCGAAGTACAGGAACTGGTCCACCTGATGGGAGGCGATGTCGCACAGGATCCCGCCGTAGTGCTCGCGCTGGAAGAACCACGCCGGCCGCGCCGCGAGGCCGGCACGATGGGGGCCCAGTCCGATGATCTGCACCACCTCGCCGATGGCACCGTCGCGTACCAGCTCGGCGGCCCGCACGGTCGCGCGGCTCTCGAGCCTCTCGGAGAAGAAGACCGAGTAGATGCGACCCGTCTCCCGCTGAACGCTCCGCACCTCCGCCAGCTGGTCGAGGGATGTCATGCCGGGCTTGTCCACCAGGAAGTCCTTGCCGTGCTGCATGACACGGACGCCGAGCGGTGCGCGCTCGCTGGGAATTCCCGCCGAGGTCACGATGCCGATCGAGGGGTCCTCGAGGATGGCGCGCTCGTCGTCCAGGGCTGGCGCGGCCGCGAACGCGCGGCCGAAGGCCTCCATCAGATTCGGCTCGCGGGAGTAGTAGCCCGCGAACTCGGCGCCGCCCGCGAGGAGCGCCGCGACCTGGCCGTAGATGTGCGCGTGGTTCAGGCCGATCGCCGCGAAGCGGATGGGAGCTTCGCTCACCGTGGATCGGCTCCGCTGACGTAGACGCCGAGCGTGCCGCAACAGCCCATGCGTCTCTCCTCGGGCGGCGGAGGCAGCCGGTGGAGCGTGGCGTCGAGCAGATGGGAGGCGTCGCCGCGGCGCAGCGCCTCGAGCTGACGGGCGGTGCAGTCCACGGCCGAGCGCGGTCCGGCCTGGAAGATCGACTCCCAGCGCTCCGCCCGCGGCGCCAGCAGCGCCCCGACGCGTCGGTAGAAGCGCTCGAGCGCCGGCAGGCCGTCGAGGTCGAGGGCGGCGCGCAGCTCGGAGAAGCCCTCGACCCCGAGGTCGCGGCGCCTGCGCGCCGCTTCGCCGCTGCCGCGGGTGGTCTGCTCGCCCTCGGGCAGCGCGTGCGACTCGGCGTAGGTCGCGGGATCCGCCAGCACCCGGGACGGAAACGTGATCACCATGTCTCCGGCCTCGGGGAGCCCCGCGTTCTGCATGAGGACCAGGATCTCGAGGGCGCCGTCGCCGTTGACGAGGCGGTGGATCGTGCCCGGCGTGAACCAGACGAAGCTGCCGGGCTCGAGCGGCGTTTCCCGGAATCCCCCGGGCCCCAGGGTCTGCACGGCGCCGTGCCCGGAGACGACGATGTAGGCCTCCGTGCAGACCGAGTGCACGTGCGGCGTGCCGCCGCGCAGGCCGTCGGGCGCCTCGCTGTCGTAGACGCGCAGGTGCGAGACGCCGACGGCGCCGGGGAACGGGGGGCGCAGCGGTTCGCTCTCCGGGTCGGGCTTCGGTCCGGCCAGCTTCGCCTCCGCGTGGACTCGGGCCGGGCCAATGTAGCGTGGCCTCGGCCGTCGGCTCGTGGCCGACGGCCTGCCCCGAGGAATCCGCCCCGGGAGGCGACCCGGTCAGGCCCGGGCCGCGTCCGGTGATCCCTCCGGCGGATAGGAGACCGTTCCGCGCAGCTCCTCGACCACCGTGTGCGGGAAAGTCGGCAGGTAGAGCTCGCCCTTCTCCCGCCATTCCTGCACCCTCGTCTCGGCGTTCCGAGCCCGCTCCTCATCGAGCCCGTCGCTCGGCTCCAGGTAGGCGACCTGGGACGGGAAGGCGAAGGCCGAGCCCGCCTCCCGCACGGCGACCATGATCCGCAGGTTCAGATCCTCCGCGATCTCCAGGTACTCGCCGTAGTCCCGCGTATCGAGATAGGCGAAGACGTCGAGGTCGAGCGAGTACTCGCCAAAGCCGACGAAGCGGATCCGAGCCGGATCGGCGATCACCTTCGGGTGGGCGAAGAAGATCTTGCGGATCTCCACGAGAATACAGCGGAGCTGGTCCGGGGTCGTCTCGTAGCGCAGCTTGACCCGAGGGTGGTACCAGATCTTGCGGCGCATGCCGAGGTTGTCCACCTGGGCCTTCGAGAACTCCCCGTTGGGGACGCTGAGCAGGGAGTCGTCGAGGGTTCGCACCCGCGTCGTACGCAGACCGATCTCCTCGACGGTTCCCATGTGGCCCCCGAATCGACAGAAGTCGCCGACTCGTGCCGCCTGCGTGGAGTAGATGGTGAACGCACCGATCAGGTCCTCGATCGGCCTCTGAGCCGCGAGGGCTACGGCGAGGCCCCCGATGCCGAGGCCCGCGACCAGGGTGGTGACGCGAACCCCCAGCAGGTCGAGCCAGAAGACGACGGCGAGCAGCACGATGACGACCCGGGCGAAGTTGCGCGCAGGTCGGCCGAGCAGATTGGCCGCCGGCTGGCCCCGGCGACGAAGGCGGGCGGCTCCCCGCTCGATCAGGACGTCCCCGATCCGCACCGCGAGCCAGGCCGCCGCGATGATCAGGAGGGTCCGAGCCTCGAGCAGGGCTCGGAGGGCCACGGTGGGGCCCAGCAGCCCCGCGGCGCTCCGGCTGACGATCACGACGAGAAGCAGCCGCAAGGGACCGCGGAAGCGGGCCTCCAACGAAGCGAGCCCCGCGTGTCCGGTGCCGCGCGCCAGGGTTCGTATGGTGATACCGCCCAGCCAGGCGGCGAGCACTGCCGCAGAGAGCAACAGCAGGACGCCGGTCCACTCCCAGAGGGGGAGCCCCAGGAAACGGCGCGCGGGGATGACCTGCCGCAGCTGCTCGCCGAGCACTCCGAAGCTGAAGTGGGCCTTGAGCAGCGGAATCTGTGCCACGGTGGCGTTCGAGTACTTCCAGACGAGCACCCCGTCCTCGCGGCGCACCCGCTGGAGCAGTACGTCCACCTGGGCCTCGGGCGTCTCGATGCGGCCCAGGAACTCGCGAGACGCGGGGAGTCCCTCCTCGTCGCGGCCCTGGGGGTCGCTGCTCAGCGCCTGCGGATCGATCCACAGGGCCCGGCTGAGGGCGGTCGCCAGATCCCGAGCGAGCTGCGGGGCGCCTCGCGACTTGAGATCCCGGGGAACCCCGTGCAGGTGCAGGTACTCGGCCGCCCGTTCCCAGTCCTCGGCCTCTGCCGCCTCCTGGAATCCCTCCACGCTCGTGCGCGGCACGCCCCGGTTGAACTCGTCGGCCGGCCCTGGGGTGGGGCCTGGAGCCGGGGCCTTCTCGGGCTCCGGCTTCTCCGCGGCCGTCTCCGCCGATTCGGGATCGACCAGCTCCTTGACCGTCGGCTGCTCGCCCGCCGCCCCGACCAGGGCGAGCACCGCCAAGCCCAGGGCCACCCGTCGCATGATTGCCTGCATGGACTCCTCCGTCTTCGTGGGCGGCTCGTCCCAGCGAGCCGCACCGCGCACACAGCCTACGCCGCCGCGCGTACGGCGCGCTCGGAAATCGGCCGCTGGCAGCCTCCGCGGCTCGCAGCAGCGAGCGAGGCCCGCACGGGGACCCCGGCCCCTTGCCGGTCTGGGCGCGAGCCTCGAGCTGCGCTGGAGTATGGTCCCTCGGGTTCGTCCATCAGAGAGGTCTGGCCATGAGTAGAGTCCTGGCGTTCCTGAAGAAGGAGTTCTTCGAGATGCTCCCACCCACGCTGTTCTTTCTCCTGGTGTTCCACATCGCGATCTTCGCGCGAAGGCTGATGGACGCCGAGGGCTTCTATCTCACGAGCCCTCGCGCCGCCCTCATCGGGGCGCTCATCGTCGGGAAGTCGGTTCTCCTCGCCGATGCGTCGCCGCTCTTTCGGCTCTTCCGCGAGCGGCCGCTGGTCTGCAACGTGGCGTGGAGGACGTTCCTCTACCTCGCGATCGTCGTTCTCTTCCTGGGGCTCGAAGAGCTGATCCCACTCGTTTCGAAGCACGATGGTCTCGCGCCCGCCTTGGGGAAGCTGCTCGACGAGATTCACTGGGACCGCTTCTACGCGACGTTCGTGATCCTGGGCCTGTTCATGGCCATCTACACCTTCGTCCGGGCCCTGATCGGCACGATCGGGCGTGCCCCGTTCCTGGAGATCTTCTTCGGCTGGAGAGAGGAGGGCGACGCGGGAGCCGCCGCCACGGATTGACGCCGTCTCCGTTGTTCTCGCCGAGCTGGCCGAGTCGGACCGAAGGCTCCGGCAGCCCGATCGGCGCGGCGGACAGCACCCCGGCTGCTGCCAGGGTCCGGACGGCTCTGCTCGCTCTTCCCCTCAAGACGCTCCCTTTCGGCCTGCAGCATGGGTTCCCCGGGCGACCCTGCTATCCAGAAACGGCGACGCCGGGTGCCCGGCTCGGGGCCGCGGCAGCCGGGCTTGGCAAGGCGCCCCCGATTTGCGACGCATCGCCCGTGGAGGGACCATGAGAAGAGCTGGATCCGGATACATCGTCGTGGCGACGGCCGCCTTGCTGGCACTCGCCTGCGCGAGCCCCCGGCCGCTGATGCCGACGCCCGCGCTCTACACAGCGCCGGACGGGCCCGCGATCTTCGAGAAGACGTCACCAGAGCGGCGAACGACCGGAGTGGACCTCTTCTTCGTCACCGACCGGGGTGCGGAGACCGCCGCCGAGGCGCCTCTTCCATACGGCCAGGAGCGATCCAACTCGCTCGCGTTCGGATCCGCACGCGTCGAGCTGGTCCCCGATCTGGACTGGGAGACCCTGGCGTCGGAGAGCCGGCTCGCCGAGCGCACTCGCGACGTGAACATGGAGCTGGGTGCGGTGCGCGAGATGGGGCGCTTCCCGGAGGAGCCGTATCCGTTCAAGTGGCGCCCGTCCGGTCTGATCCGCGACCCGCTGGTGGTGCGGGAGCACCGGGAGACGAGGAGGCAGCTCCACGAGGAGCTCGAAGGGCGGCTCGCTCGATCGCCGAAGAAGGAGGTCGTCCTCTACGTACACGGCTTCAACGAGACGTTCGAGAGCGCCGCGTTCACCGCCGCGGAGCTGTGCCACTTCCTGGGACGCGAGCACGTGTGCGCCTTCTTCACCTGGCCGGCATCGGCGAGCGGGAACTTCCTGACTTCGTACACCACCACCACGGAGTCCGCGGAGTTCTCCGTGCCTCACCTGCGCAAGACGATCCGCCTGATCGCGGACACGCCCGGGGTCGAGGGCATCCACCTGCTCGCCCACAGCCGCGGCTCGGCTCTGCTCCTGAGCGCCATCCGGGAGCTGGTGATCGAAGCGGTGGCGCACGGGGTCGCTCCCGTGGACCAGTACAAGCTGATCAACCTCGTCCTCATGGCGCCGGACATCGACGGCGACGTGGCCATGCAGAAGCTCGAGATCTTCGTCTCCGATCCGGACATGCTGACCCACTGGCAGTCGGACAACCTGCCGGCGGCGCTGCGCGGGCGCTTCACGATCTACGGGTCGCCCGGCGACCGCGCCCTGCGCGTTTCGCAGATCCTCTTCCGCAGCCGGCGGCGGGTCGGCCAGATCTCCTTCGAGGACATGGATCCCGTGCGGCGCAAGAAGCTCGAGGGGTGGGCCAAGCTCGACGTGGTCATCGAGCGTCGGCGTACGGACTGGTTCGGCCACGCCTACTTCGTGAGCGACCCCCAGGTGAGCGCCGATCTCATCCAGCTGATCCGCTACGGCCGGCAGCCGGGAGAGCCCGGCCGCCTGCTCGAGCCGCTCGCGCCTCGGATCTGGGCGTTCCCCAAGGAGTAGCGACGGGTTTCCGGGCTAGGCTGGGCGACATGGGATCTTCCGATCTTCCCGCGGCCTTTGCCGGCCTTCGGCCCTGGTTCGGGGATCTCCACAACCACTGCGACATCTCCTACGGCCGGGGCTCCCTGGACGAGGCCTGGGCCAACGCGCGGCTTCAGCTCGACTTCGCGAGCGTCACGGGTCACGCGTGGTGGCCGGACATGCCGGAGGGCGACGGGCGCTTGGGCTACCTGGTGGACTTCCACCAACGGGGCTTCGACCACCTGGCCGAGGTGTGGGAGGAGGTGCAGGAGAAGACCGCGGCCGTGCACCAGGACGGCCGCTTCGTCAGCTTTCTCTCCTTCGAGTGGCACAGCATGCGCCACGGCGACTACTGCGTGTACTACGACGGGCCGCGGGGGGAGATCGTGCGTGCTCCGGACATCGCAGCGATGCGCGCGGCGCTGGACGCGGTGCGCTCCCGTGGCGGCCGCGCGATGATGATCCCGCATCACATCTGCTACGTGCCGGGCTTCCGAGGCGTCCACTGGCCGGACTTCGATTCGCGCTACTCGCCGCTGGTGGAGATCGTCTCCATGCACGGCTGTGCGGAGAGCGGCGAGGCGCCGCGGCCCTATCTGCACACGATGGGTCCCCGCGACGACCGCGGGTCGATGCGCGCCGGGCTGGCCGCCGGCCATCGCTTCGGGTTGATCGGCTCGACCGACCACCACGCCGCGTTCCCCGGAAGCCACGACCACGGCCGCCTCGGTGTGTGGGCGCCCGAGCTGACCCGGGACGGCATCTGGCGTGGGCTCGAGGAGCGCCGCACGTGGGCGCTGACCGGAGATCGGATCGAGCTGGCCTTCTCCGTGAACGGCGCTCCCATGGGTGCGGAGATCCCGGGTGTGCCGGATCGGGAGATCGATCTGGACGTGCGCGGCGGCGCGGCCATCGACTACGTCGAGCTCGTGAAGAACGGCGTGGGCATCGCCCGTCGCGACGGGCTGGGCGAGCGAGGCGGAGCCGATCCGGCGTTCCGCGGCAAGCTGGCACTGGCTCTCGGCTGGGGCGAGCCGGGTGAGCCGACCGAATGGCGCGTGGAGCTGAGCGTGCAGGACGGTCGGCTCCTTGGAGTGGAGCCACGCCTGCGCGGCGAGGAGGCGCCCGAGGCGCGCTGGGGCTTCGACGGGGCCTTCCACACCGCGCGGGTCGTGCGCAAGGGTGACGAGGTCACCCTCGAGGCGCGCACCTGGAAGAACCCCACCACGCGGACCGACGCGACCCAGGGCATCTCCCTCGAGCTCGAGGGTGACGGCGAGACGCGCATCGTCGCCCGGATCAACGGGCGCTCATTGGACGTGCGTCTCGCCGATCTGCGTCAGGGGCCGCGTGCCGGCTTCCTCGACGGCTTCGTATCGCCCGCATGGCAGCTCTCGCGCGCCGTTCCCGAAGCCGAGTACGCCTGGCGCTGGAGCTGGGAGGAGACCGACGACTCGCCGGGGCCCGCTCACTACTACGTGCGGGTCCGCCAGAAGAACGACCAGTGGGCGTGGAGCTCGCCCGTCTTCGTCGGCCCGTAGCTCGACGGGGCGTCGCCCGGCCCCTCACCGCGAAGCGGCGAAGTGCGCACCGTCGTCGAGGCCGAGATCCCAGGCTTCCTGCAGGCCGGCAGGGTTGGCGTAGTCGAACTTGTCGATGGGGATCGCGCGAGAGGGCTGCACGTAGGTGCGCGCGGCGACGACCGGGAGCGGACGCTCGTACCTCCGGGTGAGCAGGACGAGCGTCTCGCCCGGCTGGCCCTCGGCGAGGAGCACCGGTGCGTTGTCGATCAGGCCGCCGTCGAGGACCCGCTGCGCGCGATGGCGACCGCCCGGGAGGACCGGGGGCACGCAGGAGGAGGCGAGCACGAGCTCGGTGAACTCGTCCGGATCGCGGCACTCGTGGGCGAACCCGACCAGGGGCCGGTAGCCGAGACGGGCGGTCCAGCGCGGGTGGATCGGCTTGCGGAGCTTCTTCTCGACGCTGTAGACGGAGAGCCCGAAGGCGGCACCCAGGAACCCGCCCAGCCAGCGGGGATAGGTCGACATCAGGAAGGCGACCGAGACGCGCTGGAAGGCGGCCAGGTCGTCGGGCTTCAGGAACTCCCGCAGGGCGTTGCGGTACATCCGGCCGTGGGGGAGGACGGGGCCCGCGCGGAACGGTCCCAGGTTGCGCCAGTGGACGTTCGCGGGATTGCGGCCCGCCAGGTCCTTGAAGAGCGCGAGCGCCTCGTGGGTGCGGTCCAGCACCGCAGCGGTCGCCATGGCGCAGCCCGCGCTCACCGATCCGGCGAAGCGGACCTGGGCGCCCAGATCCAGCCCGCCGGCGCGGGCGCCCTCCCAGAAGCCGAGCTGCCAGAAGCAGCGGCTGCCGCCTCCGGCGAAGATCACGTTCCTGAAGGGTCGCTCCACCGCTCCGCTCCCCGACCGCTGAGCTGCTGGCTACCAGGGCGGTGGCTCTTGCTCGATACCCATAGAGGGTATAGGTTTCCGGTCATGCAGCAGGAAACCCGCGACCAGGCACGCCGGCGAATCCGGCGCATCTCGGGGCAGGTCGCCGGGATCGAGCGGATGATCGAGGAGGACCGCTACTGCGTGGACGTGCTCCTGCAGGTGGCGGCTGCGCGAGCGGCGCTCGACTCGCTCGGCAAGGTGCTCCTCAAGGGCCACGTGGAGACCTGCGTCTCCGACGCGCTGGCTTCCGGCCGGGCGAGGGACCGCCAGGAGAAGATCGCCGAGCTGATGGAGGTCTTCGCGAAGTTCGCCCACATCGGCGGGCGCTGAGCATGGGCTGCCACGACGGGCCTCCCGCGGTCGGGCGCTTCACGTGCCCGATGTGCCCCAGCGTGGCGTCTGCGGAGCCTGGGGCCTGTCCCCTGTGCGGGATGGCCCTGGAGGCGCCGCTCTCCGCTCCGTCCCCCACCCGCTGGACCTGCCCGATGCACCCGGAGATCGTCCGGGACGGTCCCGGGGACTGCCCGAGGTGCGGGATGGGGCTCGAGTCTGCCGAGGTCCCTGTGGCCGAGGAGAGCCCGGAGCTCCGCGACATGACGCGGCGCTTCCGCTGGAGCCTGGCGCTCACCTTCCCGGTCTTCCTGATCGCGATGGTCGAGATGATCCCAGGCAACCCTCTGTCCGCGGCGTTCGCCTCGCGCACCCTGGGATGGGCCCAGCTCGCCCTGGGAACGCCCGTCGTCCTGTGGGGCGGGCGCCCCTTCTTCCAGCGCGGCTGGGACTCGCTGCGCACCGGCAATCTCAACATGTTCACGCTGATCGCGATCGGAACCGGTACGGCCTGGCTGTACAGTGTCCTCGCCGCGCTGGCGCCCGGCGTCTTTCCCGACTCGTTCCGCGCCCACGACGGCGCGGTGGCCGTCTACTTCGAGGCGGCGGCGGTGATCGTCACCCTGGTGCTCCTGGGCCAGGTCCTCGAGCTGCGCGCGCGCAGCCGCACGGCAGAGGCGATCCGCGCGCTCCTCGGCCTGGCCCCGGCCACCGCGCTGCGCGTGAACGACGATGGCAGCGAGGAGGAGCTTCCGCTGGAGTCGCTCCAGGTCGGGGATCGCCTGCGCGTACGCCCGGGAGAGAAGATCCCTGCCGATGGGATCGTGCTCGAAGGGCGCAGCGCCGTGGACGAGTCGATGATCACCGGCGAGCCGATCCCGGTCGCCAAGGAGGCGGGCGAGCCGGTGACGGGTGCCACCCTCAACGGCACGGGGGCACTCCTGGTGCGCGCGGAGCGCGTGGGATCCGAGACCCTGCTCGCCCGGATCGTCCAGATGGTGTCCGAGGCCCAGCGCAGCCGCGCTCCCATCCAGCGGCTCGCGGACGTCGTGGCCGGCTGGTTCGTTCCCGCTGTGCTCGTCGCCTCCGCCGCGACCTTCGCGATCTGGGCGCTCGTGGGGCCCGATCCGCGCATGGCATACGCCGTCCTCAACGCGGTGGCCGTGCTGATCATCGCCTGCCCGTGCGCGCTGGGGCTGGCCACGCCCATGTCGATCATGGTCGCGTCGGCGCGGGCGGCCGGCGCGGGCGTCCTCTTCCGCGACGCCGAGGCCATCGAGGCGTTGCGCGCGGTCGACACCGTCGTCGTGGACAAGACGGGCACGCTCACCGAGGGGCGGCCCGCGCTGGTGGGTGTGGCTCTGGCGCCCGGCTGGGAGGAGGAGGAGGCCGTTCGCCTGGCCGCCTCGCTCGAGCGCGCCAGCGAGCACCCGCTGGCCCAGGCGATCGTCTCGGGAGCCGCGGCGCGCGGCATCGATCTCGCCCGACCGGCCGACTTCGAGTCGCGCACCGGGCGCGGGGTGGTGGGGCGGATCGAGGGGCGCGAGATCGCTCTCGGGAGCCGGAAGCTGATGCAAGAGCTCGGCGTGGACCTCGGCGGCCTGGAGCGGCGTGCCGGTGTGCTGCGCTCCCAGGCCCGTACGGCCGTCTTCCTGGCCGCCGATCGGGCCGTCGCTGCGGTCTTGGGAGTGGCGGACCCGATCAAGGACTCGACGCCCGAAGCCATCGCCGGCCTGCAGAGCGAGGGGCTGCGGGTGGTGATGTTCACCGGCGACGAGCGCGGGACCGCGGAGGCGGTGGCCGGTCGGTTGGACCTGGACGCCGTGGTGGCCGACCTCCTCCCCGACGAGAAGGCGGCGGCGATCCGGGAGCTCCAGGCGCAGGGGAGGGTCGTCGCGATGGCGGGAGACGGCGTGAACGACGCGCCGGCACTCGCGCAGGCGCAGGTCGGCATCGCCATGGGCACCGGGACCGACGTCGCCATGCAGAGCGCCGGGGTGACTCTGGTGCAAGGTGACCTGCGCGGGATCCTGCGCGCGCGTCGCATCAGCCGGGCCACCATGCGGAACATCCGCCAGAATCTCTTCTTCGCCTTCGTGTACAACGCGCTGGGCATCCCGATCGCGGCCGGCGTCCTCTACCCCGCACTGGGTCTCCTGCTGAGTCCGATGCTGGCGGCCGCCGCCATGAGCCTCAGCTCGGTCTCGGTGATCGCCAACGCCCTGCGACTGCGCGGGCTGGACGTCCAGCGGTAGGCCCGTGGAGGTGAAGGCCCTGCCGGCCGCGTTAGAATGGCCGTCCCGCTGGTGGCGTTCTTCGGGGTGGCATGGACACGGAAACCGAACCTGACGTGAATCGCGCGGAGGACCCCGCCCGGAAGCAGCCGCGCTTCGTCGTCATCGGCGCCGGGATGTCGGGCATTCTCAGCGCCATCGAGCTCCAGAAGGCCGGATTCGACGACTTCGTCGTCTACGAGAAAGCCGACACTCTCGGTGGAACCTGGCGAGAGAACACCTATCCGGGCATCGCGTGTGACGTTCCGTCGCACTTCTACAGCTACTCCTTCGAGCTGAATCCCGACTGGAGCCACCGCTTCGCCCCGGGTGCCGAGATCCAGGCCTATTTCGAGGGCGTGGCGCACCGCTACGGGGTGGTCGAGCGCATCCGCTTCGGAACCGAGGTCGCGCGCTGCGCGTTCGAGGAAGGGCGCTGGAGGATCGAGACCGCTGCTGGGGAAAGCGATGCGGCCGACTTCGTGATCGCGGCCACCGGAGTGCTCCACCATCCGGCCATCCCGCAGATCGAAGGCCTCGACGTCTTCGAGGGCGCCGTGTTCCACAGCGCCCGCTGGGACCACGAGGTTCCGCTCGAGGGGCGGCGGGTAGGGGTGGTCGGGACCGGCTCCTCCGCGATCCAGATCGTGTCGGCCCTGGTCGATCGGGTCGCCCGGCTCACACTCTTCCAGCGTACCGCCCAGTGGATCACCCCCATGGACAACCCGGCCTACACGGAGCAGGAGAAGGCGGAGTTCCGTGAGCATCCGGAGGCCATGGAGACGCTCCGCGCCGATACGGCCCGCGCGTTCACGGAGGGATTCGCCAACGTGCTCGTGGACGCCGAGTCCCCGGTGCTCGATGGGATTCACGCGACCTGTGTCGCCAATCTCGAGAGCAGCGTGAAGGACCCGGAGCTCCGCGAGAAGCTGCGCCCGGACTACCGCGCGACCTGCAAGCGCCTCATCCTCTCCGAGGACTTCTACGACGCGATCCAGCGGCCGAACGCGAGGCTCGTCAACGAGGGGATCGAGCGCGTGGAGGCGAAGGGCGTCCGCACGCGCGACGGAGAGCTGCACGAGCTGGACGTGCTGGTCCTGGCGACGGGCTTTCGGGTGGACCGCTTCGTGCGCCCGATGGAGGTGATCGGTCGGGACGGCGCCGCTCTCGACGCGATCTGGCAGGACGGTCCGTTCGCCTACCTGGCTACCTCGGTGCCCGACCTCCCCAACTTCTTCATGCTGCAGGGCCCCAACGGACCCGTCGGGAACTTCTCGCTGATCGACGTGGCCGAGCTGCAGCTGACCTACATCCTGCAGCTCGTGGAGCGGGTGCGGTCGGGCGGGTGCCGCGAGATCAGCGCCTCCTGGCCCGCCATGGAGCGCTTCGAGGCCGAGCGCAGGGAGGCTGCGAAGAAGACCGTCTGGGCCAGCGGCTGCCGGAGCTGGTACATCGGCGCCGACGGACTGCCGACCGCCTGGCCCTGGACCTACGATCGCTTCCGCGAGGAGATGCAGCGTCCGCGGCTCGAGGACTTCGAGACGAGATGAGTGCACCCGGCGACGTCCCGCCCCTCGTCGTCCGGCTCTCCACCCATCCCGCGGCCACCTGGCTCGTCCGGAACGTCGCCTCCCGCCTCGACCCGCTCCTGTTCAGGGCGAGCAACGGCCGACTGACCTGCTTCGGCCCGCCTGCCATGCCGATGCTCACGCTCACGACGACCGGGCGGCGCTCGGGTCGTCCGCGCTCCGTGCACCTGGCCTGCGTCGAGCACGAGGGAGACGCGCTGGTGGTGGCGAGCGCCATGGGTCAGCAGCGGCACCCCGCCTGGCGCTACAACCTGGAGGCGCATCCCGATGTGGAGGTCCAGGCGCGCGGGGAGCGCTATGTGGCGCGTGCCGAGATGCTGAGCGGCGGGGAGAAGGAGGCGGTCTGGGACGATCTGCGCCGGGCGATTCCCCAGCTCGAGGTCTACGCGCAGCGCACCGACCGGGACATCCGCGTCTTCCGTCTGCGACGGAAGCCGACATGAGAGGGCGGGCATGCGCATCGGAGTGATGCCGGGCATGGAGCGAAGCCGGCGTGGCCTGGACGATCTGGTCGCACAGGCCCGGGACCTCGAGAGCCGGGGCTTCGCCACCCTCTGGCTTCCCCAGGTCTTCGGCCTGGACGCAGTCACCACCGCAGCGGTTCTCGGGCGCGAGACGGAGCGGATCGAGATCGGCAGCGCGGTGGTGCCGACCCAGCCGCGCCATCCCGCCGCTCTCGCCCAGCAGGCTCTCACCGCCGGCGTCTCCTGCGGCGGGCGCTTCACCCTGGGCATCGGGCTCTCCCACCCGGTGGTGATCGAGAGCCTCTTCGGCCTGTCCTACGCCCGCCGCGCGCGCCACATGCGCGAGTATCTGGAGGTGCTCTCTCCCCTGCTGCGGGGCGAGCCGGCGAGCTGCTCCGGGGAGGAGTTCCGGGTCGAGCTCCGCCTCGACGTGCCCGGCATCCAGCCGGTACCGATCCTGCTCGCCGCCCTCGGCGACCGGATGCTCGCGCTGGCCGGGCGCAGGGCGGCGGGGACGATCCTGTGGATGACCGGCCCGCGCACCATCGAGAGCCACATCGCACCGAAGCTGCGCGCGGCGGCGCGCGAGACGGGAGGCCCGGACCCGCGCATCGTCGCCGGCTACCAGATCGCCTTGACCGGGGATCCGCAGGCGGTCCGGGCGCGTCTGGCCGGGCCCATGGCCGCGTATCGTCGCCTTCCGAGCTACCGCGCGATGCTCGACAAGGAAGGGATCGCCGATCCCACGGACCTGGCCCTGGTGGGCGACGAGCGCGACCTGGACGCGGCCCTGGACCGGCTGCGCGACCTCGGCGTGAGCGATCTCGAAGCCGTGCCGGTCGGCGGCCGGGACGGCACCGCCGAGCGTACGCTCGCCTACCTGGAGAGCCGTCTCCCGGCCGCGAGATCCTGAGCGCGGTCTTCGTCGGGTCCGCGTCGGGACTCGGCTGGACCGGGAGCTCGCAGTCGCGCCCGTGGCGTTTGACCACAGCGGTGTCGTCGTTCGCCCCGCGCGTGACGCAGCTCGGCGCGGGAGCGCGACGCTTTCGCTGAGGATTTCGCTCGAATTCGGGGGGGCCGTGTCGCGTAGCGTCATGGCACACGGATTGCGACGAGCACCTTGCGGAGGGGTCGAATGCGACGAACCAATACGCGAATCCTGCTGATCGGCCTGATGCTCACGGTTGCGGCGCCGCGCGCGACGGCCCTCGACTTCTTTGATGGGCGGCTCCAGATCCACGGCTTCTTCGAGGCCCAGGTCCGCTTCATCTCCAACAACTACAAGGTCTACGACGACTTCAGCCTCACCCAGTGGTACAACGTGCTGAACATCGAGGCGGAGCTCGACATCGCCCCGGACGGCATCGGGCCAATCGACGCCATCTCGATGTTCACGCGCGTCGAGGGCCGCTACGACTGCGTCTGGCGGCAGGCCTGCTGGATCGCGCCTTCGGTCAAGGCCTACGGCGACCGGGCCTCACGCCTGCCCGAGCGCCTGCGCGGAGCGGTCCGCTCCGGCTACGACGGCACGATGTTCACCGGAGACACCCGTCAGCTCCACCTGATCCCGGTCGAAGAGCTCGGCTACGCCGACAAGGACAGGCCCGTCGGGCGCGTCCGCCGGCCGCTCTTCATCTGGCACGTCCCCGGCGTCTCCACGCTCTTCGGGGTCCCCGGTAGCGACGGCGTCACCGGCACCGAGGACGATCCCGCCTTCTACACCTTCGCCCGCTACGTCGAGCCCGGCCACGAGTACCGCTGGGCCAGTCGGCGCGTGAAGGGACCGGAGGACGGGCGCGCCAACCAGTTCCTGGGCCCGTGGCTCCCGGAGAACAAGATCGTCCCGATCGGCGCCCTCGCCGATCGCGCCAACCCCTTCAACCCCAATGACTTCAGCCCGTCCAGCGGCGGCTTCGGCACGGTGAGCCAGCCCTACCGTCCGTTCCCGGACCTGAAGGCCGGCTTCTATCCGAACCCGGAGGAGGACAAGGCGCTGTCGAAGGGGCTCTTCATCCCCAACGAGGTGGCCGCCAACGCGATCCGCAACAACAACCTGAGCCAGTTCGACCAGAACTTCTCCCAGGACGAGCTGGCCTGGAACCGCGGCGCCAGTCAGCAGGACACCGGAGAGCTGAAGGAGCTCTACTTCGACATCGACACCTTCGACGGTCGGCTCTGGCTGCGCCTGGGCAGGCAGACCATCGTCTGGGGCAAGACCGAGCTGTTCCGGACCACGGATCAGTTCAATCCTGTCGATCTCGCGCTCGCCTCGCTCCCCAGCCTCGAGGAGGCGCGCCTCCCCCTCTGGGCCGCACGGGGCGTGTGGTCCTTCGGTACGCTGGGTCCCTTCGAGGACCTGCGCTTCGAGCTCGCAGCCAACATCCAGGAGTTCGAGCCGATCGACCTGGGTCGCTGCGGCGAGCCGTATACGCCCAACCCCGTGTGCGCCAAGACCCTCGGTCTCTTCGCCCACGGCATCGTCGGGATCGGCATCCTCGGCGAGGACCGTCCGCCCTCGCCCTGGGACTCCTTCAAGGGCTGGGAGATCGGCGCTCGCGTGGAGTTCCGCATGGGGCGGTTCAGCATCGCGGTCACCGATTTCTGGGGCTACAACGACACGCCCTACCTGGATCAGATCTTCAGCTACGAGCGCAACGTCGACCCGACGACCGGCCGGCCGCGGCGCGCCAACACCCGTCTGCCCTGCGGTCCCGGGGACACATCGGGCTGTCTGTGGCCGGGCTCCGATGCCCTGCACCACCACCATGCCAACCAGCAGCGCTTCGCCGTGATCTGCTCGGCGAGCGTCGGCTTCTCGGATCTGGACCGCGCCGCCTGCGCCCAGAGCGTGTTCAACAGCCTGGCGGTGGCCAACCCGACCTCGCCGGCCTTCCAGCAGATCACCGTCGCCGGCGCGCTGTCGCACATCCTGGGCGGGGACCGTCTCTCCGGCGCCGCTGGCGGGATCTTCGACGGCCTCGTGCCGGGGCTGGATCCGAAGTACTACGGCGCGTGCGATGGCCCCTTCCGCGGCTCCATGCGCGTCCTGATCTGCCTCTCGATGGACCCGAACGACGGGGTCGGGCCCGACTTCGACCAGGCCCTCAAGGAAGGCAAGGTCGTGGACTCGCTGATCAACGGCGTCGCGCTGACCCTGGGGCTGGCCACGGCGCTGACCGACGAGCAGGAGGCGCTGCTCGGCTGCGGTGCCTTCTACGGGACCGACTGCGACATCGACGGGATCGATCTCCTCAACGCAGAGCTCGGAGCCCTGATGCAGTCGTTCCCGGGAGTCCCGGGCACGTTCCGCGAGTGGGACACCACCTGGACCCACGTGGCGCAGCCCGGCACCATCGGATTCCAGGGCGGTCCCGTGTGCACCCGCTACGAGCGGGGCAAGACGTTCATCCTCCCGGGCTGCCGCGGTCCTGGCGACCCTGGCTACAACATCGCCCAGGACGGCGATCCGACGATGCTCGATCCGCACCCCTTCACCGGCCAGGAGTGGCGCACCGAGTTCTCCGCGCTCTCCTGGAACTTCCTGATGACGCTGGTCTCGCTCTCCGGACTCGGCGTCCCCGAGGTGGAGCGCGTCATCGACGAATTCAAGGCATCCGATCCCATGCGCAAGGGCGCCTGCTCCTTCGCCCAGCCGCACTTCTGCTCCAACGTGATGGCGGTGTACGCGATCGCGCACACCACGCGCCGCACCATCCGCGCCGGCGGAAACGGGAAGTACGGTCGTATCGACTCGGACTGGCACACCGGTGGTGACGCCATCGTCCGCTACAAGAAGCGCAACGTGCTGGGGTTCTCGTTCGACTTCGCCGAGGATACC
>JANQFA010000016.1 GCA_028278065.1 Myxococcota bacterium | reverse complement strand
GTTCTAGAATCGTCGCTCTCGCCTTCCATGCGAAAGCGGAGCACCCCGAGCTGACGGAGGCTGCGTGGACACCCTGAGCTGGATCGACGTCGCGATCATCGGCGCGTTCGTCGTCCACGCGGTGGCTTCCGGGCTGCGCTCGCGGCGCGTCGCCTCGCGCAACCTGGAGGAGTACTTCCTGGCGGGGCGCGGCCTGTCCGGCTGGCGCGCCGGGCT
Source organism: Myxococcota bacterium (assembly GCA_028278065.1). Classification (GTDB taxonomy): domain Bacteria; phylum Myxococcota_A; class UBA9160; order UBA9160; family JAFDET01; genus JAFDET01. The sequence continues at coordinate 36,138 of JANQFA010000016.1, read as the reverse complement.
GAGCATGGCGGCGACCCAGTTCGCGGCCGACACGCCGCTCCTGGTGACCGGTCTGGTGGCCACCGCGGGGATCTTCGCCCTCTGGCAGCTCTGGATCTACGCACTCGCCTTCCTGCTGATGGGATTCGTCCTGGCACCGAGCTGGCGCCGGGCCGGCGTGCTCACCGACGCCGAGCTGAGCGAGCTTCGCTACGGCGGCGGGGCCGCCACCGCCCTCCGTGCGATCAAGGCCATCTACTTCGGGACCATCTTCAACTGTGTCGTGCTGGCCTGGGTCCTGTTCGCGACCAAGGCCATCGCCGAGCCCTTCCTCGTCTGGCACGCGTGGCTGCCCGCCGCCCTCTACCAGCCTGTCCTCGATCTGGTCACCTGGATCGGGGTGCCCCTGGCCAGCGACCCCGACGCCGCGAACCTGTGGATCCACACCGCAGACAACCTGATCTCGATCGCCCTTCTGGTCACCCTGACCCTCTTCTACTCGACCACCGGCGGCCTGCGCAGCGTCGTCTCGACGGACGTCCTGCAGCTGGGCCTGGCGCTGGCGGGAACGGCCGTCTACACGGGCTGGGTGATCCACCACTTCGGCGGAATGGACCCGCTGGTCGATGCGGTTCGCACGCGCTTTGCCGACGGCGGCCCGGGTGGGATCCTGCCGGACCAGATCCTGGCGTTCACTCCCTCCCGCGCCCGAGACGCCTCCTTCGCCGTGATGGCGGTCTTCGCCCTGCAGTGGTTCATCCAGCTCAACGCCGACGGCACCGGCTATCTCGCGCAACGCTCGATGGCCTGCCGCACCGACCGGGATGCGCGCCTCGCGAGCGTGGTGTTCAGCTTCACCCAGGTGGGGCTGCGCAGCCTCCTCTGGCTGCCCATCGCGCTCGGGCTGCTGGTCCTCTTCCCGCCGGACCCCACCCTGCCGCTGGAGAGCCTGCGACACGAACGCGAGGTGACCTTCGTACGCGGCATCGCCGAGCTGCTGCCCGCGGGCGTGGTCGGCCTGATGCTCACCGCGATGCTGGCCGCCCTGGCCTCCACGATCGACACCCATCTCAACTGGGGGGCGTCCTACTGGACCAACGACCTCTACAAGCGGGTGCTCTGCCAGGCCTGGCTCGGGCGCGAGCCCGATCCGCGCAGCCTGGTGCGGGTCGCCCGCCTCGCCAACGCCGGCATCCTGCTGCTGGGACTCGCCGTGATGACGCGCCTCACCTCGATCGAGCAGGCCTGGCGGATGGCGCTTCTGCTGGGGGCGGGAATGGGCCCCCTGCTCGTGCTGCGCTGGCTGTGGTGGCGGATCAGTGCCTGGGGCGAGATCGCGTGCATCGCGGTCTCGCTGCTCGCGGCCGGTCCGCTCCTGGCGGCGGAGATCGCCGAGGCCACGCGACTGCTGGCCATGGCCGCCCTGGCCAGCACCGCCGGAGTGGCGGTCTCCCTGCTCACGCCCGAGGACCCCGCGCGCCTGGCCGTCTTCTTCGAGCGCGCACATCCGCCGGGCTGGTGGGGTCCGGTCGCGCGCGCTGCGGGCGCGGATCCGGGCGCCGGGGTCCGGCGCCTCGCGCGCGGCCTCGCCGCGACGGGCGCGACGGCGCTGTGCCTCTTCAGCCTGCTGACGGGGCTCGGCTCCTGGCTCTGCCGCGCTCCCGCGCCCACATGGTGGCCGCTTCCCTGGGCGCTCTGGATCGCGGCCCAGCTTGCCGTCGCGGGTGCTCTCCTCCCGGTCTGGCTTCGCCTCGGCTTCTCGCGCGATCACGACTGAGCCGACCGAGCGGAGCGCGACCCCGCAGCCGGCGCAGGCCGGTCGGCCAGCGGGACTGTCCGGCCGAGCACTGAGCGCTATCTAAAGAGGACTTTTTCCCCACAGGTGTCCATGGAACGCCTCTCTCTCGCGGCCACATCTGCGGCAGCCCGGGTGGAGCGCCACGCGCGCCGCTCGCGGCGCCTGCGCCTGGCCGTGCCCGGACTGCGGGGATCTCCTGCCCTCGCGGCTCGGGTGGAGGCCGAGCTCTCCGACCCGGAGCTCGGCGTCGAGGAGGTGCGCGCCGACGCGCGCAGCGGTCGCGTGCTGGTCCGCTACGTGCCCGAAGCGCCCCTGCTGCAACGCCTGGAGCCCGCGCGCGACGCCGCACCGGGACGGCGGAGGCCGGGACGTCGCGGCCGCCGCGGATCGCAGCGACCCGAAGCGTGCTGGCACGCCCTCGCCCTGGACGAGGTCCTCGAGCGCCTGGAGACCAGCCGCCAGGGCCTGCAGCCAGAGGTTGCCGCCGCGCGCCTGAGCGCCTGGGGACCGAATGCCGTGGATGGGGTCGGGCCTCGCTCGCGGCTCGAGCTGCTGGTTTCCCAGATCGGGAACGTGCCCGCCATGCTCCTCCTGGGCTCGGCGGGACTCGCGGCGTCGCTGCGCGACTTCCTCGACGCCGGGGCGATCGCCGCGGCCGTGGGACTCGACGTGGGCATCGGCTACCGGATCGAGCGCCAGAACGAGAAGCTCGTGGCTTCCTGGCGTGCTCTCGAAGCCGGGGAGGCCCGCGTCATCCGCGCCGGCCGCATCCAGAAGGTGGCCGCCACGACCCTGGTTCCGGGCGACGTCGTCGTGATTCGCGCCGGTGATACCGTTCCCGCCGACGCGCGCGTGCTGGCACCGCACCGGCTCGGCTGCAACGAGGCGGTGCTGACCGGCGAGAGCGAGCCGCGCGCCAAGCGGGTCGCGCCGGTGGACGAGGACGCCCTCCTCGCCGAGCGCACCTCCATGGTCTACGCGGGAACCACGGTCACGGCCGGGCGAGCTCGCTGCGTGGTCACCGGCATCGGCCCCGACACCGAGGCCGCACGGATCCGAGAGCTGATCGAGGCGGAGGAGAGCCCGCAGACGCCCTTCGAGCGCCGCTTCGAACGCCTCGGAACCCAGCTCAGCCTGGCCGGGGCGGCGTCGGGAGCGGCGGCGGCCGGGATCGGCCTCCTGCGCCTGCGCTCGCCCCGCCAGGTGGTCGGCAACGCGGTGGCCCTCGCCGTCGCGGCGATACCCGAGGGCCTGCCGGTGGTCTCCACCTCGGCCCTGCTGCGGTCGATGCAGCACCTGCGCGAGCGCGGCGTCGTCGTGCGGCGCCTCGTCTCGGCCGAGACCCTCGGCGGTGTGTCGGTCGTGTGCGCCGACAAGACCGGCACCATCACGCTGAACGACATGAAGCTCGAGGTGCTCGACGTGGGGCGCGGTGTCCTCGAGGCCGAGGGGCTGCGCATCGAGCCCGAGAAGCTGTTCCAGGATCCCCGCGCCCTGATCCTGGCCGCCGCGGTGCTCAACTGCGACGTCACGGTGGAGGGAGAGCGTGGCGGGCTCAGCATCTCGGGGAGCCCCACGGAGAAGGCGCTGGTGCGTGCCGCCGACGCGGCAGGCTTCGACCGGGACGCGCTCCGCGAGGCGTTCCCGCGCCGCGTGCTGCGCGAGCGGAGCGATCGTGCCCAGTACGTGATCAGCCTCCACGACGCCCCCGACGGCGGACGCCTGGCCTTCGTGAAAGGCGCGCCCGAGCAGGTCGTGGAGCTCTGCGACCGGGACCACGAGGGGCCCATCGACGCCGCGGCACGCAGCCGCCTCGCGGAGCGCAATCACGCCGTCGCCGCCGAGGGCCTGCGCGTGCTCGCGGTCGGCTGGCGGCGGGTCGACGGCGACGAGGTCCCGACGCGGGGCTTCACCCTCCTCGGACTGCTCGGGCTGCGCGATCCCCTGCGCCCCGGGGCCGCACATACCATCCAGAGCGCGGCGCGGGCGGGGATCCGCACCGTCATCTTGACCGGCGACCAGACGCGGAGCGCCGAGGCGGCCGCCCGCGCCGTGGGCCTGCACGGAGAGGTGCTCGAAGGGCGCGAGCTCGCCGCGCTGCTCGAGGCCGATGGCCGGGAGGCCTTGGCGCGACTTCGCCACGTCGCCGCCGTGTCGCGGGTCACGCCCGCCCAGAAGGCGGCCATCGTCCGCGGTCTGCGCGAGGCGGGTGAGATCGTGGCGATGGCCGGCGACGGCGTGAACGACGCTCCCGCCATCAAGGCCGCCGACGTGGGCATCGCCATCGGCCGGCAGGCCAGCGACGTCTCGCGCGAGGCGGCGGACATCCTGCTGGCCCAGGAGGATATGCGCTCCATCGTCGACGCCATCGGGGAGGGGCGGGCCGTGCAGGACAACCTGCGCCGCGCCGTCCGCTTCCTGCTGGCGACGAATCTCTCCGAGGTGGCCCTCACCCTCGGCGCTGCGGCCGTCGGCGCCCGCGAGCCCCTCAATCCGATCCGGCTCCTGTGGCTGAATCTCCTCTCGGACTCGCTTCCCGCCATCGCACTCGCCACCGAGCCCGCCGACGGCGACCTGCTGAGGCGCCCGCCCGCCCCGCCCGACGCGCCGCTCATCGATCCGGCCGAGCACGGCAGGCTGCTCCGGGATGGTGCGCTGATCACGGCCGGTGCCGGATTCGCGCATCTCCTCTTCGGCCCCGCGGCCTCCTTCAGTGCCCTGACCGGCGCCCAGCTGGGTTACACCTTCACGTGCCGGGCGCCGGGCAAGCCGCCCGACGAGGCGTTCATGCGCCTGGTGGGCGGCTCCGCGGCCCTGCACGTCGCGGCCGTCGCCCTCCCGCCGATGCGCTCGCTCTTTCGCCTCTCCCCCGGGCTCTCCCCGATCGAGCTGGGCGCGTTCGGGGTGGGATTCCTGGTTCCCTGGGCTTTCGCGCGCGCGGCACACGATCCCGTGATCGTCCGCCGCGGTCGCCCGGACCGACACGCTTCCGTGACACGCAGTCACCCCGACGACCCCATCCAAGAGGAGGACACACCGTGAGATTCCACTTCACCTCGTTCGCCATCGGCGTCGGCGTCGGCGTCGCCGCCGTCGTGGTGGGCCGCCACCTGCGGCCTGCCTTCGTGGAGGTGGCCACGGCCGCCTACGGGCTCTCCGACGCCGTCGCCGCGCGCATCGCCATGGTCCAGGAGGACGTCGAGGACATGCTCGCCGAGGCGAAGGCCCGGTCACGCAACGCGGCCGGGATGGCGGCCTAGCCGTGGCCCGTCCCGCTCCGCGCATCATCCGCGTGATCCACGGGCTGCCCGGCCGCATCCGGCTGCGCCTGGCCTGGCTGCACGACGATCCCGAGTCGGCCGAGCCCCTGGCGGATGCCCTCGCCGCCCTCGATCCGTCCATGGAGGTCGAGGTGCGGCCGTGGACCGGCAGCGTCCTCTGCACCTACGATCCCGAGCTCCTGGACGAAGAACGGATCGTGGCCGCGCTGCGCCGGCACACCCAGGTGACGACCGTCCTGCGCGCGGGAGAGACCCATCCCGAGGAGATGGACGAGATCCAGACCGCCGCACGCGACGGCGCGAGCAGCGTGCGACGCGCCATCACGGCGGCGTTCAAGGACCTGAACCACGAGGTCATGCAGGCCACCGACGGCCACCTCGACCTGGGCGCCGTCACCGGACTCAGCTTCATCGGCCTCGGCGCCATGGAGATCGCTTCCAGCCGGAACGTCCCCGCACCGCCCTGGTTCAACCTGGCCTGGTGGGCCTTCCGCACCTTCACGATCGCGAACGAGACACCCGAGCCCGATGGGGTGGAGGTGGCATAGGGCGCGGGGATCGCAATGCCCGCTACGGGAGCGGGCAGCCCGTTGGGGCGGGAGCGCGCGTGGCGAGGAAGCTCCCGGCCCGGGTGCCGGCCATCCCGAAGTCCCGGCGGACGTCCCCTCCGAAGTGCATGCATTGGGGCGCAGCGGTCCCGAGCTGCAACCTCACGTCCAGGCTGCCCTGGCTGGTCTCGTCCAGCGTGAAGCCGACCCCGGAGCCGCGGCAGTTGAGCGAGAAGGTGCGGCCGGGCCGCAGCGTGGCGCGTTTGCACGGACCGTCGGCACGCGCGTTGTCCCGGTAGGCGTACCCGGACTGCGTGCTCGACCAGTTCGAGGCCGGCAGCTCGATCGTGGCGGACTCCCCGGTCGTCGGGTTCTCCAGCTGCACCTGGACCCCGGCGACGTCCGGACCCGCCGATGCATCCGGAGCCGCGAGTGCCGGATCCCTCGACACGAGCACGAGCCGCCGGGCCTCTGGCCTCCCGGGCTTGTCCACGAGCTGCAGGCGTTGCGCGCCCAGCGGAGTCGCCAGGTCGACGGCACTGCAGACCTGGTCCAGGTCGCTCGCCGCGGCCGCGAGCTCGGACGCCACTCCGCCCGTCAGATAGGCGGCATGGTGTGCGTCGGCGCTCACGAGAAGCGCGTCGAGGGTCCCCGCCAGGCCGGAGTCCACCTGGTCTCGGGAGACCGCGTCGACCAGCGCTGCGCGGGCCTGCGCCACGAGGTCCTGCCCCTGCTCCGCGTCAGCCGCCGATCCGGCCGGCTGCACAGGATGGATCTCCTCGGCGCGACGGTCCCGGTCGGCGGCGGCGCACGCCGCATCCCGAACCAGGAGGTCGTGGCGATCGACCGCGAACCTGGTGATTCCGCCCACGAGAGGCGGAGCGCTCGGATCGAGGACCAGGGTGAAGATCCGCCGGACCGGGGAGCTCCCGATGTAGAGGCCGCCGTCGGCGGCGGTGCTCATGACCGCGACCGTCTCTTCCCCGCCCTCGACGAAGGAGCGCACCTCCCCGCTCGCCCGGTCCATCACGCCGACTCCCACGGCTTCGGGGAGGAGGACGTCGTTGGCCGTGATGAAGCCCGCACCTGCCTGGAACGAGAGGCCGTTCGCGCCAATCGATACGAGATTCAGGTTCGCGTTGGACAAGCCAGGGGGGACGTCGAACACGTCCAGCAGCGCGGTCCAGCCGATGGATCCGCTTGCTCCGTTGTCGAGGACCTCGAAGATCCCCTGCCGGGTCGCCGCGTAGACGACGTCATTGTCCGAGGAAACGGCGACCGAGCCGACGATCTGGTCCCCGAGGTCCACTTCCCAGAGATCGCTGCAGTCGGAATCCAGCGCGATCAGCCTGCCATCGTTGTCCCCGAGGTAGATCTTCGACCCGTCGGCCCGAAGGGAGGGGGTCGAGGCCGAGCCGCCGACGAAGTTGCGCCGGCACGACTCGACGACGGCGAGATCGGGTCCGCTCGGAACGACATCGAGCCCGTAGAGGGCTCCCAGCTCGGAGATGCCGTCGACCGTTCCGTCTTCGGCGTCCGGCGCGGTGGAGGCCACGAAGAGGCGCCCGGTGGCAGGGTCGATTCCGAGCATGTTCGACACCTCGCTTCCGTTGCCGAGGAGACCCTGCGTGAAGACGAAGAAGCTGCCGGGCAGGGCGTCGACCATGGTGCGGAACAGGACGTCGGCGGCCGCCCAGAGCGGCGGAGGAATCGGCGAGGGGGGAACGGGCGAAGGCGAGCCCGGTAGCTCGAACGGTGCGGCCAGCCGTGGAGCGCCGCTGCGTCGATCGTGCACGAAGATGAACCCGTCGTTCGAGATGCCGACGATGGCGTCGTGGGCCGGAAGGTAATTGGTGCCCAGGACCAGGTTGCCCTGGGGAACGGACCCCAGCGTGAGGCCTGTCGGCACGTCCCAGAGGATCGTCCCGTCGGTGCGGACCGCGAAGATGCGGTCGTAGAGGGCGAGGTACACGATCTCCTCGCCCGGATCGTCGGGGTCGGCGAGGATGAGCGGCGCGCTACCTCCGGGCGGGGCGCCGACGACGGGGGCGGTGGGACCCGGAATGGCCCAGCGCCGGGTTCCGCTCCCGGGCTCCAGAGAGATGAGGACCACGTTCTCGAACGGCCAGAGCGGGGCGAAGTAGAGATTGCCATCGCTGTCGAACACCGGCCCCGTGACGTTGTAGGTGTCCGTCTCGGCAGTCCAGTCCTCGCGCAGCACGGGCCCGATGGCACCCGTCAACTCGTCGGTGTTGAGGGCGTCGCCGTGGAGGTTCCGCCAGGCGTTGCGCTTGGGAAGGACCGGCACCTCCGCGTCTACGGCGCGCTCTCCCGAGGGCACCCACCCGGTGCGGGCGGGCGGCGGGAACGTCTTGGCGGCAACCTGCGCCCCCGCCGCGCCACCCCACACCAGGGTGACGATCACGCTCCATGCCGTGACGATCCGTCTCATCCGCTCCGCCTCCTGCAGCCCCGCGCGCTCCAGGATAAGGGCTCCCGCGCCGTCTGCACCGGGGCTCCGGCCCGGAATCAGTGGGGCGTTTGCTCCATGCCGTGGTCGATGAGCTCGCGGATGCGGTCGTCGGGGTGTTCCCGGCGGATCCGCTCGATCTCGGGATCGTCCCGCCCCACGCCCTGGGCGAAGAGCAGGATCAGCGCATAGCGTTGGGCGTCGTAGTCGTCGCCGTAGAGGACGAGCTCGGTGAGCGAGCTCCGCGCAGCCGGTCCGCCGAGCTCGTGGAACGCGCGCGCCGAGGCGATGCGGATCTCCGGCTCGGTGCTGTTGAAGGTGCGTTCCAGCACGGGAACCGCGTCGGCGCGGCCGGTTGCGGCGAGGGATTCGATCGCCGCGATCCGCACGTCCCGTTCGCCGTCCTCCATCGCGACAGCCGCGAGCTGGCGCACCGCCTCCGCCGACGGCGTCAGCGCCAGCTCCCGGGCACCGCGCCGCCGTGCCTCGGGATCCGGGCTACGCAGGAGCACGCGGGCCTTCGCCGGATCCGGACGAACCCCCAGCGCGGCGAGTGCGTCCATCCGGGCGGCGATGAGCACTCCTGATTGCGGATCCCAAGCCTCGAGCACGCGGTGCGCCTGCCCGACGCGCCGCTCTCCGAGGAGCCGCGCCAGATCCGCGCGCACTTCCTCGCCGATCGTCGAGCTCTCCAGGCAGCGTCGGATCGCGACCAGGTCGTCCTCCCCGATCTCCCTCGCCAGCGACTTGCGGCCCGCGAGGCGCGCGACGCCGTCTGCGGCGAAGCGCGAGTGACCCGAAGCGAGCTCGCGGCGGATCCACTCGTTCTCCTCCTCCGGCCTCGGTCCTCCGCCAGCCACGCCCTCGGCCAGCGCCCGCTGGGCTGTCCCCACGCCGAACACGCCGGCCCCGCGCGCGACCGGGAGGTAGTACGCACCGGGCGGCAGCTGCTCGCGGAAGAACGAGTGGCCCGGTGCCGCCGTCAGCAGGAGGAAGAGCGTGTCGCCGGGGCGGCCCAGCGGGGGCGACGCGGCGCGGTCCTGCAGGAGCGCCCAGCCCGCCGGCGGGCTTCCGCGCAGCAGCTCGACTTCCTCCAACCGATACACGCGCAGGGCGCCGTCGGCGAACGGCGAGATCCCGGCCACCCGGGCCAGCGCCACGACGGAGGCCTCGGCCGCCAGCTCGTCCAGCAGACGCGGCTCCGCGCCGGCCCGGCCCGCTCCGAGCAGGAGCAGGCCCAGGGCCGGAAGGAGTGCGAACCCGATCTCGCCTCTCCTCCTCCGGATCACGGACAGCTTGCCTGGAAGCTCAGACCCGGCGGATCGTATGCCCCGTTTCCGTCCACGTCGAAGAAGATCGGGTTGCTGAAGGCGAGCGACGTGACGCCCTCGTCGCCCAGGGCGCAGGTGGTCAGGTCTCCGAGCGTCGGGTTGTTCGCCTCGTTCAGGTCGTTGGGGACGACCGGGAAGAGCGGACACGACACGTCCTCGCTGCCCTTGACCATCGCCACCACCCAGGTGTCCTGGGTCAGGCCCGCGAGGCTCAACGTGACGCTCGCCTCCAAGCGAGACGAGCCGTTGACGGGCACGCTGGTCACGCTGAAGTCGCCCGGAGCGGTCCTCACCGCGTCGGGGCAGATGCCGTAGGTCGGCGGCAGCGGCGGCGGGCGCACGTTCGGGACCGTCTCGCTGTTCAGGTAGAACTCGACGGTGTCGAAGGCGGCCCACGTCGGGCTCTGGACGTCCACCGTGAGAGTGGCGGCCCCTCCCACGGCCCTCACCACGGTCGACTCGGTGAAGCCGATCCCGCCGGTCTCGCCGGGATCTCCTTCCGCCGAGACGCGCAGGAACGGCGCGTTCGTCGAGGTCACACGTCCCTCGTTCAACACGCCGGCCAGGGTCGACGCCAGCGGCCACAGTGCCCCCGGGTCGTCCGTCGGCGACGCCAGGTAGGTGCGCGGGGAGCCGGACTGGAAGGCCACCAGATGATGGGTATCCGAGTCGCCGAAGCCCGTGCGCACGATCCCCTGGTTCAGGAGGTTGAACCAGTTGCCGGCGTTCTCGTTGAGGAACCCGCTGTCCTGGTTTCGGCTGGTCTGGATCCACAGCTCGAGGGCGGTGAACCCGTCCGACCAGTAGTTCGCCACGGTGGGATCGAGGCGCAGCGCGACCGGGTCACCCGTCGAGATCGGCGGGGCCACGCCCGTGTCGAAGTGGAGCCCCCCGTCGAAGAAGCTCCCCACGTGCTGGACGTGCTTGCTGTTCACGCCCGGGTCGGCGTCGATCTCCGCGAAGATCTCGCCAGGCGACAGGCCGTAGTTCAAGTATGGCAGCGGGAAGTCCTCGCCGGGCGGGGCGGCCCGCCCCCAGTCGAGCGCGCCCCCGTTGGCCTGCAGCGGATCGATGGTCATCGGGAAGCCCCCGAAGTGACCGTAGTCGAAGGTGGTGATCTCGTTGTTCACCGCCGTCGAGATCAGGCCCGAGACACCCATTTCCAGGATATCCGGACGGAAGTCCGCACGGAACTCGTGGTCCGACGGCGTGAAGAAGTCCACGCCCTCCGCGAGCATGCTCACGATCCGCGCGCGTCGCGTGATGGGGCAGTCCACGCTGTCGATCGAGTGCACGTGGAAGTCCCCGGAGACGAACCCGCTGGTGTCGATGACCTCGGCGACGACCGCCGCGATGCTCACCGTGCCGCCGCTGGTCGCCGTGATGTTCTCGACGTGGGTGGAGTACTCGGGACCGTGGGAGACCACCACCTGGTAGTCCCCGGGCTCCAGCGGCACGTCGCCCGAGTCGCCGCTGTGGTCGACCCACACCACGGTGGCCAGCCCATAGGGGAGTGGGGACTTCCCGCGTCCGAAGACGCCCGTGTTGTTGCTGATCAGGCCGAGGATGCTCTGGGAGTTGCCCGGGTCCGGGCTCGGGTCGAAGCCGACCACCGAGACCTTGCCGGCGATCGGGCTTCCCGAGCTGTCCTCTACGGTCACCCGCAGCGTGGCGGGCACCGGGAGGGTGAAGTCCTGGACGTGGTCTCCCCCGTCCACCACCACGACGGCCGCCGGGTCCGGCAGCCCGAAGAGGTGGCCGTCGAGATTGACCCGCATGTCGTAGCTGCCCGCCGGGAGCGTCCCGGAGTAGCGTCCGGCCGCGTCGGTCCGGAAATGTCCGACGACGTTGGTCGTGGTGAAGGGAGCGAAGAAGGAGCCGTCCCCGGGGCCCAGCGCCGGGTCGGCCAGTGCGACGACCTCCGCGTCGGCCACGGGCGCCCCGCCCCGCGTCACCTCGCCGTGGACGAGGCCCGAGGGCACCCCCTTGAGGCGGTTGCGCGCGTCGATGATGGAGGCGACGTCGCCGTCTCCGACTGCGAGGTAGCGCGTCACCGTGTGCGACGCGCCGGCGCCGATCGTGACGTTCGGCGCCGTCGTACCGATGAGGGCGCCGATGGCGTCGGCACCGAGCAGCACCACGCCCACGCCGTCGGTGTTGAAGCTGGTGGTCCCCGGCGTGGTGTGGATGTAGCCGTAGGAGACGCCGCCGGTCTCGCCCTCGCCGGCGTAGGCCACGAAGTCGCAGGGAATCGACGGATCGCACGCGTTCGTCGTGACGAACGGCTCGCCGATGCCGTAGCCGGCGTTGAAGGGCTCCTGTGCGAGCGGACTCAGGAAGTCCCCCAGGAAGAAGTCGAGCGCGACTCCGCCGATGTTGGTCACCGTCGTCTCCATGCGGAGCGCGTTCTCCCCGGGCTCCAGGATGTAGTCCGTGGTGAACGTGACCGGCTGATCCGTATCGTCGAGATCGGGCGGGAACGGGAATCCGAAGTTCGCCACGGTCGAGCTGGGGTTGATCAGGTCCAGGAGATCGTCCACCCCCTCGGCCCGCACGATGGCCGCATTGCCGTCGCTGCCGTCGTTGAGGATCGTCACGCTCGTGTAGTTGGCGGTGTTCTCGATGTTGAGCATGAAGGACCACTCCTCGATGTGGTCCCGGCCCGCGGCGCCGGGCGCGCGCACGATGTCCGCGTCGATCGGGTTGCCGCCGAAGCCGCCCACCCCGAAGAGGTTCCGCTGGGGCGCCTGCACGATCACGCGGATCTCGCCGTTCTCGATCAGGTAGTCGCCCACGACACCCCGGGCGAGAGGGCCGCCGATGAGGTCCGAGGCATCGGCGATGACGCGCGCCGAGGCGGCCGCGACGGCTGCCACGCAGCTGTCGTTCACGAGGCCGTCGTCCAGCGCGTCGCAGTCCGCAGCGATGCCGTCGGCGGCGTTCACGGCGAGACAGCTTCGGCAGGACGCCGCCGCCGCGAGACAGCTCTTCAGGGCGGCCGGATCGTCCGTGCCGCAGCCCGGGAAGGCGTCCGAGAGGTCCACGCCGCGCGCCACGCAACGGCGGTCCACCTGCGCCGCCACCACGCCGCTCGTCGGCGAGCAGGCGCGCGCGACGCGGCCCTTCGGGTCGGCTCCCACGCAGGCCGCGAGGCTGGCGTGGTCGACGATGTCCGCGCTCTTCAGGCCGTCCTTCTTGCACGTGTTGAAGACCTGGAGGGTCGTGCGCGTGCAGGCCTGGAGGCGTTTGGTCACGACACGCTGGCAGCTCGATCCGTTGGGATCGGCGCTGCGCTCGAGAATCGCCCCGTCGAGGCTCGCGCCGAAGACGTCGTGGGCCAGGTCCAGCTCCTGGTCCACCCCCGACTGGCCGACGGTCTCCGCGTCCGTCGCCCCGAAGTCGGGCGGCATGCCGCACACCCGGCCTTCGTGGAGGGCCGTGCGGTCCTGTGCCTTCAGGACGCGGCCGCGCGGATCGGAGGTGAGACAGGCTTCGACGCTGCCGGACAACGCTCCGGCGGACTCCCCGGCGATGCAGCTCGACACATCGGTCGCCTGCGCGCGGGCGACCTTGAGGAGGTCCCCGTTCAGGGTGGTGATGCAGCGCCGTTGATCGGCGCTCTGAACCTGGGCCGAGGCGAGGCTCGCGGACAGGGCGAGCACGAGGGGGGTCAGGATCGGAAGGCGAGCGAGGGCGTTCATCCAGGTCTCCGTGCTGGCCCGCGAAGGCAGCTCAGCGGCAAACGTGGGGATTTTCCCCACTACAGCAGAGCGAGGCGTGTCGGGTCAACGGGTGATGGCGCAACCGTGACGATTTCCCGAAGTGGACACACGGGTGGGAGCGGTGGCTCCGGAGAGCGCCTCTCCCCCCAGGGGGCGCCCGGCGGCGGAGCGAGTGGCCCAGCGACGACGGGACAGCGGCTTCGCCCGCGAGGGCTCCGCCTGGTAGCTCGGACACAGGTTCCAGAGGGGGGCACCCTGCCCCTTCCCTGGGACCCGTCGCCGCCGGGCTCCGGGAGGGTTCCAGGGAGCGACGGGCGCGGCATGACCACTCTGGGCCCATTCCGTGGCGGCTACGCGTCATTCGCCGGTTCGCGCGGCCTGCTCCGGCGGCCGGGACGCGGCCTGGCCGAGCACAGGCGCCCGGAAGCCAGCCCGGCGCGCGGCCCCGCCGAGCGCAGGCGCCCGGGAGCCAGCCCGGCGCGCGGCCTCTTAGCCGAGCGCGCGAACCCGCTCGATCAGCTCGCCCTGGGAGCTGACGCCGAGCTTCCGGAACATGCTCTTCAGGTGATTGCGCACCGTGTGCTGGCTGATGAAGAGCTTGGCCGCGATCGTGGGAACGCGCTCCCCGGCGACCAGACACGCGAGCACCTCCCGCTCGCGCCGGGAGCACTCCGCCAGCGCCGGGTGGCGCAGCTCCGGATGGGCGGCCACGGTACCGCCGGCCAGGAGGCTGGCCGCCTGCAGGTCCACGGCGATCCGCGAGAGGAGTCCGCGCAGCTCCTCCTTGCCGTCGTACAGCATGTGCCGCGCGGTCATCACCGCTCCGAGATCGAGGATCACCGAGAACGACACCGTGCGACCGTCGGTCATCCCCATGTCGGCCATGGGCAGGACCAGGACCGGCATCGTCGTGCCGTCGCCGCGTCGCAGCGCCGTGAGCCGGGCCCGCAGATCGCCTTCGTCGATCAGCTTGGACTCCTCCTGGAAGAGCCCGTGCAGCTCGCGGGGGATGAAGTCCCGGGTGGGAACGCCGAAGAGCGACTCCTTGGGCCGGCCCACCATCTCCGCCATCTTGCGGTTGGCGAAGACCGTGATCTGATCCCCCGTGGCTCCGTGAACCCCACAGGTGAAGGTGTCGAGGATCTGGGCGAGCCCCTCGCGGATCTGCTTGTCGGTCAGCGGCATCGGCCCTCCGGAGCGGCGAGGCGGAACCATGCTATCGGATTCCGCTTGGCGGCTGGCCCATCCCGGCCACGGAATTGGCCCGCCGTGGGGGATGGTCCGGTCGCCGCGGCTGGGCAACCCTGCGGCGGTGCGAGGGGAAGCCGACCCAGCGGTCTGGCTGGGGAGTCCGTCTTGGCCCAGTTCGCCTACCTGAGAGAAGACCGCCTCGTGGCGGCCAGCCCGAGCACGCCGGCGCCCGAGTACCGCATCGAGGCCGTCCTGCGGCGCGAGTTCGACCCCGATTCGCCGGCCTTGCGACTGATGATCCTGGGGCCGAACGGCGCTCGGATGGAGTACTGGGACTCGCGCCAGCTGGCGCTCGCCATCAGCGTCCTGGAGCGCGCCCTGCCCGCGCTGCGCGAGGCCGAGGAGCGCGTCGAGCTGGAGTGGCAGGTCTGGCGCGAGAGCTCCGAGCTCGCCGATACGGCCGAAGGGGATGGCTAGGGGCGGCGTCCGAGGGCCGGACGATCGCGCCGGATCCAGGCGGAGCGCCCTGTCGAGTGTCACACGAGTGTGACGATCCGCCACATTCTCGCGTTGCGCGGGTGAAAGAGCCCTCGCTTTTCTTGACATCGGCGCTCGTCGAAGGGTCTACTGTCCGCGGGCGCACGCCGACACCGAGTCGGCGTCAGACATCGAGAATCTCCGTCGGGATCCAGCTCCCCTTCGCAGGCGCGCCCCGAGCCGCTGTCTCTCCCGCTCCCGAGCCGACGGGACCCCGCATCCGGAAACGGAGCGGACGGAGGGATGATGATGGTGACCCCCAGCACGCTCGTGCGCTGTCTCTGGATGGACCTCTCGCTCCTGGCCGCGGTCCTCGCGCTCGGCGCGCTCCCCGCAGAGGCACAGACGACGATTCCGCTCGCCACCGCGACGGGCGGGATTGCGGTCCACTACAACGACAACGGCGGCGGCGAGGTGCCCACCAACGGCGCCTACCTGCGTGCGCAGTTCGACGCGACGAATACCAACGGCGCGCTCGTGAACTTCGACTCCACTCCTCTCCCCGGCCTCGGCGTCAGCTTCTACGACATCTTCCAGGCGGTTCCCGATCAGTTCGGACTCGACATCATCGCGGAGTCGCCGACCTCCGACGGGACCACGCCCACGCCCGTGCTGACGGCGTACGACAACACCAACGGCTCCATCGGTGGACGCGCACCCGCCGGCCCGGTGACCTGGGCCATCAGCGGCTACACCGGCTCGACCGATGGTCCGGGCGATCCCCTCAACGACATCATCAACAGCCTGCTGCGCGGGGGCACCGGCGATCCCGGCGACACGTTCGACGGACTGGTGAGCCCGGCGAACACGCTGGACGGCTCGATCACCAACCTCACGCAGAACCTCAGCGTCGTGGGCACGGTCTGGACGAACGAGGTGACGGCGGAGCTGAACACGGACGGCTTCATCCACTGGTATTCCCCGCCGGCAGGGAGCTCCCCCATCACGAGCTTCGGCCTGACGGGCAAGCTCTTCCTCGAGGCGACGCTGACCTACGACAGCTCGACGGACACGGATCCCCTGATGGACTTCTACGCGGGCAGCGGAACCATCAGCGCCGAGGTGCTCTGTGGCGATCGCTTCGTCGAGACGACGGGCGACGACACCGCCAACCTCTGCGTCAGCGCTGGAAGCCCCTGCCTCACGGTCCAGCACGCGGTCAACTTCGCCTGCCCGGGCGATACGGTCTTCGTGGGACCGGGCGTGTTCGAGGAGCAGGTCCGGATCGAGCGGAGCGTCAACCTGGTGGGCTCCGGCGCCGGCAGCACCACCATCCTGGCCCCCGCGCAGGCCAGCCGCGCGACCGAGGATGCCGATCACGGATTCGGCCTGCGGACGTACGACTACCTGGTGGGCGTCTTCGGGACGGGCGCCGAGACGGTGGACATCTCGGGCTTCACCCTCGACGGCAACCTCGACGCGAAGAGCAGCGGTCCCGGGACGTTCCGCTCCCAGGCGCTCACCTTCTTCAACGCCGATGGCACGATCGAGGGCAACGAGGTCATCGACTGGCAGGACCCGAGCGCCTTCGGCGCCCAGGGAGTCGGAGCGGTGGCCGTGGGAAGCCTCACGCCCCAGACCGTGACGCTCCGGGGCAACACCATCACGGGCTATCAGAAGGTGGGCATCGCGGCCTTCGGCTCCGGGGCCGTGACGGCGAACATCGAGGACAACGTCATCACCGGGGCCGGCGCCATCACCACCACGGCCCAGAACGGCATCCAGGTCTCGAACGGGGCCACGGGTGTCGTCTCCGGGAACCAGGTGAGCGGCAACTACTACAGCCCCAAGACCTGGTGTGCCACGGGAATCCTCGTCTTGAGCGACGGTGTCACGGTGCGGGCCAACACGCTCACGGGCAATCTCTGCGATCTCCTCGCCCAGAGTCACAACAACATCCTGGAGGGGAATGACATCCCCGCCGCAACCGATTGGCCGTTCTCGGTGCTGGGTGACGGCAACGTCGTGGACAAGAACCATGTGAACGGGACACCCGCCGAGGGCGTCTATGTCGACGGCATCAACAACTCGCTCACCTGCAATCGGATCACGGGCAACGGAACGGGGCTCGCCTTCGACGTCTTCTCGACGCCGGGAACGCCGAACGCCGCCAACTCGAACGTGATCGCCGGCAACACGGTCGGCATCGACGCCAGCGCCGTGGTGACACTGCCCCTGATCGACGGCACCGGCAACTACTGGGGCTGTCCGACGGGAGCGGACTCGCCGGGCTGCGACACGAAGGTGGGAAGCGTCGACGTGACCCCCTTCGCCGTGAGCGAACCGGCGTGCGCGACCTGCGCCGGCGCGGGCGGTGACAGCGACGGAGACGAGATCTGCGATCCGGTGGACAACTGCCCGACGGATCCCAACGGGGCGCAGACAGACGGAGACGGGGATGGCGTCGGCGACGTCTGTGATGCCTGCCCGGCAGACCCGGACAACGACATCGACGGCGACGCCATCTGCGGGGACGTGGACGTCTGCCCCTTCGACCCGGACAACGACGTCGACGGCGATGGGGTCTGTGGGGACGTGGACAACTGCCCGGCCGATTCCAACCCGGGACAGGAAGACGCGGACTCGGACGGGACCGGGGACGTCTGCGACGTCACGGACATCGCGGGGCTCAGCATCCGCAAGGTCATCGTCAAGAGCGGGTCGCCGCGCGTGAGTCAGGACCGCTGGCAGGCGGTCGGAGAGCTCGATGCGACGCTCACCCCGACCTTCAGCAGCGAGGTGGACACACAGGGTGTGACCGTCCTGCTGCTCGAGCAGGGCGGAAGTGGGCTCGTCGAGGTCAACCAGTTCACGTTCTCCGATGGAGACTGCGAGGTGCGCAGGGGCAACATCCTCTGCAAGCACGTCCCGACGCGGAGCCTGCTCAAGCTGAAGAAGCGCTCAGCCACCCAGTTCTTCCGGATGGTGCTGCGCGTGAAGGACCAGACCATTCCCATTCCGGGTGCCGGTGACACGCCCCTCGTGGTCTCGGTTCGGACGCTCGGCGACGTGGACCGAAGCGACGAGGTCGGGGACTGCAGCAGCTTCCCGAGGGGGATTCGCTGCAAGCAGGTGCCCTGAGTCCTGGGCGGGCCCGCCCCCCTTCGACCCTTGGGGCGAGGGGGGGCGGCCCGACTCCTGGTGACAACACCGGAAAGACAGGTGGCGGCCGGGAGCGATAGTCTGGAGGATCCGCCCACCGGAGCCTCCATGATTCGAGCCGCCCGCGTCTGCGCCCTCCTCCTTCTCGCACTGGCCCTCCCCGCGCGAGCCGACCAGGCCATCATCGATTTCTGCGTCGGCCCCGATGCGGTGACGAGCGACCTGGAGCTCCTCACGAGCCAGCTCCAGGCCAACGCCGAGCCGGGGGGCGCCTGCCTGAGAAGCTGCAGCTCGGGCGCCACGCTTTGCAACAAGCTCGCCAAGCTGCGCTTCAAGTGCCTGTCCCGCTTCAGCAAGGGCAAGGCGAGAAACCTGAAGCTCCTCTGCCTGGCCAACGGAAGCCCCCGGCAGCAGTGCAGCCAGGACGCGGCCGCGTGGCAGGAGGCCGATGCGGAGCCCTACACGACCCAGCTCTACGTGGACCGGGGCGCCTGCGGGGCGGCCCTGCTGACCTGCCAGGCCGTCTGCACGCCCTAGGGCTGGAACACGGTCGCGGTCGCCTGGTACTCGACCGAGCTCCCCGAGTACTCGTGCACCAGGACGTACCACTCCCCCGCGGTCGGGGAGCCCTGCTCCACGAACTCGAAGACACCGCTCTCGGCCGACGAGAGATCGAAGTCGGTGGTGGTCGGCGGCGACCCGAACTTCACGTAGAGATCGATGTCGTTCGAGCCCGCATCGATTCCGTTCAGCGTCACCCGGAAGCGGTCGCTCCCGGCGGGCACCGTAAAGCTGCGTACGTCGGCGCCGTCCGTGGCCGGCTCGACCAGCGCGAGTAGCGTGTCGCCGGCCGTGTCGTGCTCCAGGAGTCCGCACGCCGCGAGCGACGCCGTCGTCGTCGCGCCCGCACAGCTCCCTCCGAACCCGGCCCCGGCATCCAGGGCAGCCACCTGGGCATCGCTGCCCCGCTTGGGGATCCGGTCCTGGGCCTTGTCGGCGTCCCGCGCGATCTTGGTCGTCGTGGCCGCGTCGGGACACGCCGCCACCTTGCCGAGATCCGCCCTCTTGGCGCAGGCGGTGAGTCGCGTGACGCGGTTGTGCGTGTAGCGGATCAGCTCGCGCCCGATCGTGCGCTGACACGACGCCTCGTCCGTGTCCGCGAGCGGTCCGCTGGCGCCCGGATCCGCGTAGGCGACGTCGAGAGCGGTGTCGATCGCAGAATCCACCGTCGCGACGATGCATGCGGCCAGCTCGCTTCCGTCCTGAGCCGTCGCGCAGGCACCCGCGAAGCCGCTGCCCGCCAGGACCCCGGGCGGACAGCGCTGGTCGAGCCGCACCGGATCCACCTGCGCGGCCGCGTCGGCCAGCCGCGCCGCGGTGGTCGCATCCGGACACGGTCCGGCCTTCTTGCCGAGGAGAACCGAGTCGATGCAGCGGCCGAGCTGGATGTGCCGCTTCTTCGCGTAGCGCCTCATCTGCCGGTGGACCTCGACCCGACAGCTGCGCTCGTCGGCGCCGGGCAGGCCCTGGCGGCTCCAGGCCGTCGTCGTGGTCGCGGGCTCCCCCACCTGGGAATGCGGACCACACGTGGTGTTGGCGAGGTCCGCGCCCCCGATCCCCGTGATGAAGGAGCCGTACTGGTACACGTTGGCATCGAAGGAGCGATCCGTTGCCAGGCACGAGCTCGAGATGCCGCCCGACGTGATCCCGGCCACCACGGGCCCGGCACCGAAGTCGACGAAGAGCGGCCCACCGGAGTCCCCGCTGCAGGTGTTGGAGTCCTGGCCCGGCGGACCCACCGGCGCCTGGAACGTCCAGCACACGTGCGCCGGCGCCGGCACGAGGCCGGAGCAGGAGTCGGTCGTCACCAGTCCCTCGCGGAGCAGGCCCGAGTCGTCCGAGCTGCCGCTGGTGATCCCGAAGCCGACGATGGTCCCGCTCGTCCCGAACGCCGGGGTACCGCTCGCGTTCAACGGCACCGGGGGCACGCCGCTCGTGGCGGCCCCCAGCGTCACCACGGCGACATCGGCCTCCACCGCGAAGTCGTAGTCCGGATGGACGTCGATCGCCGTCACGGAGTGGATCCCCGAGTGCTGGAGGAAGATCGCGTAGCTGCTCGGATTCGGAGTGCAGAAGGTGTCCCCGGGGCAGACGCAGTGAGCCGCCGTGAGGAACGTCTGGCAGCCGATCAGGGTCCCCGTACAGATGGTGGTATGGCCGGACCCGAAGGGCACCAGGAGCGCGCCCGTGGCGGGCTGCGTCTGGGTCTCCACACCGTTCACGATCCGGGGGAAGATCTGGGCCTGGCCGGGAGCCGAGTCCAGCAGCAGGCCGAGCGCAGCCAGCAGCCCGACGGCCCAGGGCCCGGGTCGGCCATGCCCGGCCAAGCGGTTCGGACCTGCAGCGAGAGCGTTCTCCACGGCGACTCCGGAGCGGCTTCCCAGGGACCCCGATTCTCCGCTAGCGGGAGGCCGCCATCAAGGGCGGCCTCCCGCTAGCCCGGACGCAGGCCAGCCGGGCGATCCGCAGCCGAGGCGAGGCCGCTCCAGTCCTTCGGACAGCCGAGCGGCGCTCGTGTCATGCTTGGGGAGAACACCACCTGGAGGGTCCCCATGAAGCGTCTGGCCATCGTTCCTGCCTGCGTGCTGCTCGTCCTCGCCGCCGAGGCCGCAGCGGGGCCGCGGATCGTGACTCCGCCGCTTAGCCCGCTCGCCGATGGACGTCTGCTCTGTCAATTCGCCAATGCCTCGAACAAGAAGGAAGTCCAGGTGCGGATCTACTGGTACGACCTCTTCGGGAACACCACCGTCGCCCCGGCCCAGGTCTCGCTCGGGCCGAACGAGAGCGCCGCCTACAGCAGCGGGAACGACCAGGTGCGGCTTTGCGTGATCGAGGTAATCAAGGGAGGCAAGAAGAACGTCCGCGTCTCGTTGACCGCGATCGATGCGAACGACATCCCGCTCGCCGCGGTGGGTGGCCAGTAGCAACTCCACTCACGGATCGTGGCGACGCGCATCGTCCCGCCCGGAGACGGCGGCCTCGCGGAAGGCTCGCAGGTTGTCCGCGATCACCTGCCCGCCCTGATCCCAGAGCTGTCTGCGCACTCCGTACGCGAGGAGCTGATTGTCATCGGTCACGGGCTTTCCCTGACTCGCCCACCGTTCGAGCTCCGCCGGCCCAAGCGTCAGGGCTGCGCGGATCTCGTCCGCAGAGAGCCCCCGTCCGGGTCGCTCCCGCTCGAGTCCGGGCCATTCCGAACCGATCGGCCTGGGAGAGCCCGCGAGTCGGCCGAGCAGGATTCCGGTCGAACTCTCTGCATGGAGCCAGAGGGCAGAGTCGGGAAAGACGGCCCGGAAGGCAGCCGCCGACGAAGCGGCCCAGAACGGCGGCAGCAAGTGCGTCGGGACCCATTGTGCCACGATCCCTCCAGGCCGCAGCCGCGCCGCCAGGAGCTCGTAGAAGTTCTTGGAGTAGAGCGCGTTGGTGCCGGCGAGGTGGGGAGGCATCGGTTCCAGTGTGATGACGTCGTACATCGTGTCCGTACGTCGCACCCACGCGCGACCGTCCATCGTGATCGCCCGCACCCGCGGATCGTGAAGTACGCCGTGGTTCGAACGGAAGTGCGGCGCCATGCGAAGAACGGCCGGACTGATCTCCACGACATCGACTTCGCCGAGAGTCTCATCGCGAAGACCATGTGCAGTGCGTCCCGTGCCAAACGCGACGACGAGGGAACGCTGGGGATTTCGGTGCAGAATCGCGGGAAGCCGCCCCATCCACTCCATGTAGTCCGAGTTTGGATGCTGTGCGGCCGCCATGAAGCCGTCGATGACGATCACACGGTGGCCACTTCGGAGCTGAATGACGGAAACGGTCGAGTCCGGACCCTCGTCGTAGTCGATGATCCGGACCGTCTGGTCCGGAAAGGGGGACTGAACCCGGTCTCGCCCGATGCTGGACGTGGCCATGGTCGCAAGCACGAACGAGGCCAGGGTCACGCCGGAAAGAACGATCCGCGTCGCGGGCCGGGCAACGAGCAGCGCGGCGGGAAGGATGCCGAGCCCCAGGATCCACGAGGATCGCGCGAATCCGACGGACGGGAGCAGGACCCAGGCAGACAGGATCGCACCACACACCGCACCGAAGGTGTTGAGAGCGTAGAGCCGACCCGTTTGGCTGGGGTCCGAGAACTCGTCGAGGTAGCGCGGCAGGGCCGAACCCAGCAGGAACATCGCCGGTCCGACCGTGATCAGCGAGGCGGCGAACCAGACGACAAGCGCCATCGCATAGCGCGCGTCTCCCGGCTTCACCACGCCCCAGACGATGAGGTCCATGCGCTCTATGACGGGCGTGGCGAGCAAGATCGCCGCCGCGGCCAAACCGAGGAGCGTGCCTGCTCCAATCCGGCTGCGCATCCAGGGCACCATGCGCGCGCTGATGGCGAGGGGGATGAGGACCGAAGCGAGCGTGATCGCGAAGCTCTCCGTGGTGCTCTGGAACGCCGCACGAAGAGAACGGAACCACGCGACCTCCAAGCCGAAGGTGGCGAAGCCCGTGGCAAAGACGACGGAAGCCGCTCTCGCGAAGGGCGCGCTGGGGACCAGACCCAGCCTCGGCTGCGCAGCGCGCCCCGGCGCGTCTCCGGCGAGCTGGGCCGCAAGGAAGACGCCCACGTTCGTTGCGGCGACGAGCATGCACGTCTGCGACACGCCGAACCGTGGCAGCAAGAAGAAGGCCGAGACCAGCAGGCCCGCGCTGGCACCGGCGGTGTTGAGTCCGTAGAGCACGGCCACGGAGGTCCGATGGCTGCGCGCCATCAGCTCGAAGAGCGGGATCGTGGCTCCCATGGCGAAAGTGGGTGGTCCCAGCAGGATCATGATCCCGAGGGCATGCCCTACCGACGCGAGCGTGGGCGAAACACCGTAGAGCTGCGCATCGATCCGCTCCAGCAGGGCGAAGCCAGACAGCATAAGCAGGCCGGACGCGCCGATCGCGAGTTCGAGCAGCCCGTAGAGCCGGGTCGGATTCGCGACGGGTCGCCGGGCCAGGACGCGCCCCACGGCAAGAGCCCCAACGGTCATTCCCGCCATCGTCGCGGCCAGTGTGAGGGCGGTGCCTAGAGCGGAAACGCCCAGCGCGAGCGACGCCTTGAGCTGCCACAAGGCCTCCCAAGACAGGGCCGCCGCGCCACCAACGGAGACGAGCAGGACCACGGGCACGGGGTGGCGGACGTTGGGAGCGGGTGCGTTCATCGAGCCGAAAGCCTCTTCCACCGAAGGCCCCGCTCAGGTGTGGCAGCTTGGCCCGGACTGCTCCCGCAGGTGTCGGCGCCGTGGATCGGAGAAGGCCCACTGGCCGCGAGAACGTGCTGGAGGACGGGTCGCTCCGCAAGCAGTCGAGTCGCTCGGTCGTACAACAGGTCGGCTCACGATGCTGGCACGGTCGAGGTAGTCGGCGGAACACCGCGCGGGGTAGCCACGAACTCCTGGCGCCCCCGGGAGGACTCGAACCTCCGACACCCGGTTTAGGAAACCGGTGCTCTATCCGCCTGAGCTACGGGGGCGTGGGGAGCGACGCTACCGAATCGCCGGAGGCATCTCGACCGGCGCGGGCGGTCGCCGCGCGGGCCGGGCTCAGTCGTCGTTCTTCAGCCAGGCGTTGAGCTTGCCGGCGACGGCCTCGCTGAGGTCCTCCCAGCCTTCTTTGAGGTCGTCGGCGAGGGCGTCGAGCCGGGCCTCGAGCTTGGCCGACTCTTCGCGGGACGAGCGGCGCGCGTCGGCCTTCAGCTCGCTGACCTTGGCCTCGAGGCGCTTGCGCTTGGCCTCGATCCGATCCCTGAGCTCGTTCTTCTGGCTCACGTCGACCATCGTCCCCTCCCCTGCTCCGCGCGTCCGGTGCTGCCGGCGGCGCGCTGGAGGGAATCGTAGCGCCCGGAGGCGAGCTGCCTGTCGCGGGACGGACACGTGGCGCCCGGGCGCTCCCTTCCCGTCGCGGGACGGACACGTGGCGCCGGCGTCCGCGTTCCCGGGGACCCGTGGAACGCCACGGCCGGGTGGCCCGAAGCGGACGACGCCGGACGTCTAGGAGCGGCGGGCGCGGCGGATGCCGCCGACGAAGACCGCCAGGCCGATCGGATAGAGGAGCGCCGACGCGGGCTCGGGGATCGCGGGCTGGTACTTGAAGCCGGCCAGTGCGCCCGATCCCGCCAGCGCCAGGTCCATGCGGGCCACGCCGTCGTAGCCGGCCGCGATGTTCTGGAACGAGTTGTTGCCCAGCTCGGGGACCATGATCTCCGCGATCAGCCCGTTGGCGGAGTCGTAGAAGCGCAGGAAGCTGTCGCCCCGGTCGAGGTCGTCGATGTCGAGAATGGCGACCTCGTTCACCGTGACGACATCGAGGAAGGTGACGGAGAGGATCCCGCCGCGGGCATTGTCGTCGGGATCGGAGCTGTCGCCGTCCTCCGAGATGATCAGGACGTTGCCGAGGGCGGTGTCGTTCTGGCCCGCACTGCCGGCCTCGCCCCCGCTGCCCACTCCGGGCCCGCCGAAGTCCTCGTTGGGGGATCCGAGGTCGTCGTCGCGGCCGGTCGGCGAGCCGCTGTCGAAGACCATCACCGGGTTCGAGCCGCTCGAGCTGGAGAAGAGGATGCCCTCGCTGGCGTACTCGTCGTCCATGATCTGCCCCGCGCTCAGCGTGATGCCGAAGTCCCCGTCGAAGTCGACGACGATGGCGGATGCTGCCGGAGCGGCGGCGATAGCGAGGCCAGAGACGAGCGCGGCAAGCTGGAGACGCATCAGGGTGTTCCTCTCAAGATGTGGTGAAACCCACTCTAGCACGTGACCCCCATCACAAGCGTGCGAGATCACACGTCCCCTGGTGACTTCTCTGTGAATCCCCCGGGGGGATTTCGACTCTACGCGCCTTCAGCCCCGCCCTTCCTCGCCGCCCCGGCCCAGCCCCATCTTCGTGGAGAGCGCCGGGGTGAAGGTCACGTCCACCAGCCAGGCGAAGGCCAGCAGCAGGGTGGCGAGGAGGCCGAACTCGGCCTGGTGACGCAGCCCGCTCAGCATCAGCACCGAGAAGCCGCCGCAGAGGGCCGCCGTGGTGGTCGTGACCGGGCGGGCCACGATGCGCAGCGCCTCGCTGGCGCTCTTGGCCTCATCGCCGTACACGCGCACCTGGTCCCGGTAGCGCACCAGGAAGTGGATGGTGTCGTCTACGGCGATGCCCAGGATGATGCAGGCGATGAGCGAGGTGATCACGTTCAGGGTGATCCCCGTCAGGCCCAGGAGCCCGAAGTAGACCAGGACCGGCAGCGCATTGGGCAGGAGCGCCCACGCCGCCACGCGCAGGGAACGGAAGTAGACCGTCAGGATCCCGAAGATGATGATGGTGGCGCCCGACAGGCTGAGAGCCTGGCCCCAGGCGATCTCGTCCATGGTGCGCGCGATCACGGGAAGGCTCCCGGTCGTCCCGGTGACGAGTCCGCCCCCGATGCTGGCGGCCCGGGCGTCGATCCTCTCGAGCAGCGCCACCGTGTCCTTCGAGTCCAGGTACGGCCCTCGCACCAGGATGTCCGCGCCCGCGAAGCGGCTGTCCACGAGGCTCTCGAGCCGGTCGTTCCAGAAGAAGAAGAGGTACTGCCCGATCAGGCTGCGCGAGTCGGGGATGACGAAGGCCTCCGGGTCGCCGTCGTGGAAAGCCCGGTTCACCACCATCAGGTAGTCGGCCACCGAGGTCGTGTCCCCGATCTCGGGCTGCGCGTCGATCCACTCCTGCAGCGCGCGAAGCTCCCGCAGGCGCTCGGGCTTCTTGAACGCGTCCTTCTCGCCCGCGTCGAGCACCATGTGGATCGTCATCGATCCGGAGAGCCGCTCGTCGAAGGTCTCCACGGCCATGCGCAGGGGGCTGTCGTCCTTGAGATTGTCCACGAACGAGGTGCCGACCTGGATGCGCGTCACGCCCCACACGGCCAGGGCCGCCATCACGGCGAAGGCGCCCAGCACGCGTGCCCGATTGCGGACATCGAAGGCCGCGACGCGTGCGGCCCAGCGCTCGAGGGCTGCGTCGGAGGTCTGGGGACGCAGCTTGGGGTTCTTGATGAGCGACAGCACGGCGGGCGCGAAGGTGAGTGACGCCAGCATGCAGAAGAAGACGCCCACCGAGCAGAAGATCCCGAACTCGCGGATGGCCGGGAGGCGGCTCAGGGTGAGCGAGAGGAAGCCCGCTCCCGTCGTGATCGCGGTCAGGAGCACCGGGAAGGCCACGCGGCGCAGCGCGCGGTAGACGGCCTCCGGACCCGTCTCCCCCTCGTGAAGGACGTCGTCGTGCTCCGACACGACGTGCACCGCGTACGCGAAGCCCACGGACTGGATCAGCGCCGGCACGATGAAGGTGACCAGGTTGAGGGAGTTCCCGGAGAGGGCCATCACCGCGAAGGTCCAGATCTGGCCCAGGCTGATCGCTCCCAGCGGGAGGGCGATGCCGCGGGCGGAGCGGAACGCGAACCAGGCCACCACCCCCATCAGGAAGTAGCCGATGGGCATGAAGGTCAGCAGATCGCGCAGCAGGGTCCGCGACGTCTCGGCCTTGATCGGCGGGCCTCCCGCCAGCAGGATCTCGGCGTCCGGCGCCTCCTCCCGTGCCACCCGCTCCACCTCGAGATCGATTCCCTGCTGGCGGAACTCGCGCTCGCTCATCTCCTCCGGCTGGACCAGGAAGGACACGGCGCGTCCGTCGGGCGCGACGATGGAGCCCACGTGGATCGGGTTGTCCATGACCCGCGCGCGCAGGGCCGCGATCCCGGCGGGCGTCGTCGGGACGTCGTCGTAGACGCTGCGGATCACGACCTCGCCGTCCTCGGAGCGGATGTCCGGGGCGTTCGAGAGGCTCACCACGTGGCGCACGCCCTCGACCTTGCCGATGCGGTCGGTCATGCGCTTGATGCGCTTCAGGTTGTCGGTGGTGAAGACGTCGTCCTGCACCACCATCCCGATGTAGACGATGTTGTCGGCGCCGAAGCGCTGCTGGAAGTCCTCGTAGAAGGCGCGGTCCGGGCTTCCGTGGGGGAGGATCTTGTCGACCGCGGTCTCGATCTTCAGCCGCGGCGCGCGACCGGGGATGTCGACGATCCCCGCGATGGCGCCGAGCGTGGCGACGGCGACGCCCAGGAGCACGATCCGGGGCTGGTAGGCGATGAAGCGATAGACGCGGGACACCGGGCAACCTCCCACAGCGCCCGCGCGCGCCGTATCGAGGCCCGTCCTGCGAGGTGAGCCGCGCTCGGGCGGGTGGCTCACCCCGCTCGGGGCAGCTCCCGTTTTACCACAGAATGCAACTGATCCGTGTCAGTACTCGAGCACGGCGTGGATCCGGTCGACGCCCATCATGCGGCGCCCGCCCAGGGCGCTCAGCTCGATCAGGAAGGACGCGGCCGCCACGTCCGCCCCGGCCTTCTCCAGCAGCCGGACCGCCGCCGCCGCGGTGCCGCCGGTGGCGATCAAGTCGTCCACGAGCAGGACACGCTGCCCCGTCTCCACCGCATCGGCGTGCATCTCGACCACGTCGGTCCCGTACTCGAGCTCGTACTCCTCCTGGACGATCTCGGCCGGGAGCTTGCCCTTCTTGCGGATCAGCACGAATCCCGCGCCCAGCTCCAGCGCCACCGGGGCGCCGAAGATGAACCCCCGGGACTCGATCCCCACGACCGCGTCGATGCCGTCCCCGCGGAAGGGATCCGCGATCGCGTGGACGGCCGCGCGCAGGGCGTGCGGGTCTTCGAGGAGGGGCGTCAGGTCGCGGAACAGGATGCCCGCCTTCGGGAAGTCCGGTACGTCCCGGATGAAGGACCTCAGGTCGATCTCGCTCACGCTTCCCTCCCGGCGGGGCCACCCCGCGCTCAGGGTAGATAGCGCAACGGATCCACGGGCGTCCGGCCGCGACGGATCTCGAAGTGGAGGTGCGCCCCGCTGGCGTTGCCGGAGTCGCCCAGCTCGGCGACCAGATCGCCCTTCTCGACGAACTGGCCCTTGCGCACCTTGTTGCGCTTGTTGTGGGCGTAGACGGTGGACCAGTCGCCGACGTGCTTCACGATGACGACGTTTCCGTAGTCCCCGAGGCGGTCGGCGAAGATCACCCGCCCCGATTCCGAGGCCACCACGGCGGCGCCCTTGCGGCCGTCGATGTCGATGCCGTCGTGGTGCGAGCGGCCTCGCGCGCCGAAGCGGGAGTTGAGGCTCCCACGCACCGGCCAGCCGAACTCGAGGCCCAGGTCGCGGACGGCGCGGTCGATCGCCTCGGGATCCGGGGCGGGTGGGGCCAGAACGGGGCGCCTGCCCTCCGGGTCCGCCGGATCCGGGATGTGCAGCTGCGTGCCGACTCGGACGTCGGTGACGTCCTGGATCCCGTTGGCCTGCACCACCGAGTCGACGCTGACACCATAGCGACGCGAGATGCGCCAGATGGTCTCGCCGGACTGCACGACGTGGATCGCGCCGCCGGTCGGAAGCGGCGTGGAGCCGTACTCCGGGACGGGCGCCGGGCCGCCTCCGCAGCCCGCCAGCGAGGTGGCCAGCAGCGCGGCCAGGCTCAGGCCGAGAAGCCGTGCTCGCCGATCAGGTCCACGAAGCGACACGGTCCGAGATCCTCCACCGTGATGGCCCCCGACGCGGCGCGCCGGTAGCGCAGCAGATCCTGGCGTCCCCGCTCCCCGAACGGGCCGACGAGGCGACCTCCCGGGGCGAGCTGGTCGAGGAGCGGCTGCGGCACCGCCGGCCCGCCGGCCGTCACCGCGATCGCATCGAAGGGGGCGTCCGCGGGGCGCCCTGCCGTGCCGTCTCCGAAGTGGACCACGACGTTCGAGATCCCCAGTCGATCCAGCGCGCGACGCGCCCGCGCCGCCAGGCCCGGAAGGCGTTCGATCGAGATCACCCGCGAGGCGAGTCGCGAGAGGATGGCCGCCTGATAGCCGCTGCCGGTCCCCACCTCCAGGACCGTCTCGGAGCCCTCCAGCTCCAGCGCCTCGCTCATGATGGCCACCCGGCTCGGTGCCGAGATGGTCTGGCCGTCTCCGATCGGGAGGGCGGCGTCCTGGTAGGCGCGCGAACGCAGCGCCTCCGGGACCAGCTCGTGCCTCGGGACCGAGGCCATCGCCTCCAGCACCCGCGCATCCTTCACGCCGGCCTCCGCGAGCCGCTCCGCCAGTCGGCGGCGCGGCAGGCGCCAGGCGGCGCCCTGCGTCGCTCCCCTCACCATCCGACCCCCCGGACTCGGGCGCAGCGTACTGCGCCGACCTGCCCCCGGCCAGCGGCCGGGCGGGCCCTGCAGGAGTCGGGACCCGTTTCCCCTAGGCAGCGGCCTCCCCCGCGTCGGCGCGGGCCACCGCGGCGCGCGCGTCCGGGCGCTCCGCCAGGGCCAGCACCGTCAGCGCGAGCGCGCGGGCGGCCTCCAGGAGACCGGCCTCCCCCTTCGGCGTCTGCGTCGCCTCGGCGAAGGCCCGCGTGTGGAGCTTCAAGCCGTGGCCGATGGGGAAGTTGGGGTGGATGGTCGGCACCACGCGTGACACGTGGGTGATGTCGCTCGAGCCGATCGCCTCGTCCGGTGGGTGGGGGCTCTCCTCCAGGCCCAGCGAGCCGAGGGCGCCCCGGTAGAGGGCGGTCAGGGGAAGATTGGGGCGCATCGGGGGCGAGCTGCTCTCCTCCTCGACGATCTCGAGCCGGGTGTCGGTGGCCCGAGCGGCTCCCTCGGCGCAGCTCCGCAGGCCGTCGGCCGCAGCGTCGAGGAGATCCTCGTACAGGGCGCGCACCCAGACGCGGGCCGCGGCGCGTTCGGGGATCACGTTGGGCGCCTGCCCGCCCTCGTGGATGATGCCGTGGACGCGCACGCCGTCCGGCAGCCGCTGCCGCAGCAGGCCGATCGCGACGAAGAGCTGCACGACGGCATCGAGGGCGTTGCGCCCCTCCTCGGGGTACGCGGCCGCGTGTGCAGCCCGACCCCGGAAGGCGATCTCGAACTTCCGGTTGCCGAGGAACAGGCGATGGGCGCGCCGCATGTCCGAGGCGTGCGCCATCATCGCCGCGTCCAGATCCTCGAAGGCGCCCGCGACGACCAGCCGGCGCTTTCCGATGCCCAGCTCCTCCGCGGGGCACCCCACCACGCGGAGGTGGAGCTGGTCCTCCGGGAGCACGTCGACGAGGGCCTTCGCGGCCAGCAGGCTCGCCGGGCCCGAGAGGTTGTGGCCACAGGCGTGCCCGATGGCCGGGAGCGCATCCATCTCGGCCAGGAGCGCCACCCGCACGGGTGCCCGCGCGTTGCCCCGCCTTGCGATGAAGGCGCTGGGCATGCCCGCGCAGCCGCGCTGCACCGCGAAGCCCAGTGCCTCGCACCAGGCCACGTAGCGCGCGGCGGCCTCATGCTCCTGCAGCGAGAGCTCCGGATGGGCTCCCATCCAGCGCGCCACGGCGAGGGCGGCCGGCGCGGCCTCGTCGACGGCCGTCAGCAGGCGACCGCGGAGGTCCTTCTCCGCCGCTTTGGCACCCATTCCCAGGGCTTCGACCGATCGCTGCCGGCTCTTGAACGCCGGGCGCCTCTCACGAGCCTCTTCCGCATGTGGAAAGCCTCATGTTTTCAGGCGGATGGGCCGTGACACCTGGGGTTCTACCTTCGAGGAGAGGCGGCTATGCACGCGGGCGGCTCCCAGCCCGACCTGGAGCGGTTCCGCGATCTGGCGGAGCAGGCCCTGGACCTGATCGCGGAGCTCGACGGCGAGGGACGCATCCGGTACGCGAACCCCAGCTACGAGTCCGTGCTGGGCTACGAGCCCGACAGGCTGCTGGGCACCTCCATCTTCGACCTCGTCC
Source organism: Myxococcota bacterium (assembly GCA_028278065.1). GTDB lineage: Bacteria > Myxococcota_A > UBA9160 > UBA9160 > JAFDET01 > JAFDET01. The sequence goes on along the minus strand of JANQFA010000016.1, from coordinate 5,322 downwards.
ACCCGGACGATCTGGAGCAGACGCTCGCGATCTTCGATGGGGCGATCGCCCGCGAGGAGGCCGACGAGGCTTTCTGCCGCGTCTTCGCCCGAGATGGCTCGCTGCGCTGGATGCACTCGCGGGGCCGGCCCTACCGCAGCGCCACGGGCGAGCTCCGCATCGCGCTCGCCAGCCGCGACATCATCGACCGGCTGGACGTCCACGCCGCGCTGCGGGCCAGCGAGCGCCGCTTCCGGGCGCTCGTCGAGACGGCCAACTGCGGCATCGTCGAGAGCGCGCTCGATGGCCGCATCAAGTTCACCAACCGCGCCTTCGCGGACATGCTCGGTATCGAGCCCGAAGACCTGGTCGGCCGCGGGCTCTGGGAGTTCCATCACGATCCGGACGAGCGGGCCCGGGTGCGCAAGGCACTCGCAGGAGGACTGCCCCATCGCCCGGAGCCGGTTCGCCGCCTCCACTGGCTCAGCGGCGCCAGCGGCTTCCCGCTCGCCGTGGAGGTCGACTGGAACTACCGCACCGACGACGACGGGGAAGTGACGGGCCTCGTCACCATCGTCACCGACGTCACCCGGCGCGAGCAGGCCGACGCCGCCCTGGCCGAGAGCCACCGCTTCATCGAGCGGCTGGCGGACACCTCGCCCACCATGATCTGCGTGTTCGACCTGCGCGACCACAGCCTGAGCTACGCGAACTCGCGCATCCACGCGATCATGGGCTGGCGCGTCGACGACCTGCGCGCCTTCGGCGGCCGGATCTTCACCGAGCTCATCCATCCCGAGGACCAGCGCATCGTCGCGCGTCTCCTCTCGAACGCGCTTCGGGCCAGCGACGACGTGGTCAGCTCGGCCGAGTACCGGGTGCGCCACGCCGACGGCGACTGGCGCTGGGTCCACGCCCACTTCGCGGTGTTCAGCCGGAACGAGGACGGCCGGCCGGTCGAGATCCTCTCGACCCAGGTGGACGTGACGGAGAGGCGGGTGGTCGAGGACGCCCTGCGCGCCCAGGAGGCCCGCTTTCGCCTCATCGCCGAGAGCGCCTACGACTACATCCTGGAGCTCGACACGGACGGCGAGGTCGCCTACCTGAGCCCGTCGTTCGGGGAGATCCTGGGCTTCGACCCGGAGAACTTCCGCGTGGCCGACGCCATCGCGGCGGTTCATCGCCAGGACGGTGCGCGCGTGGGCGCCGAGATGGAGAAGCTCCTCGCTGGAGAGCGCATCGGACCGGTGGTCTACCGGCACCTGGATGCCTGGGGCCGCTGGCACTGGCTCGAGACCTACGGGACGCCCTTCCCCGCCGCCGAGGGCTACGGCGCGGTCGCGATCACCCGCGACATCACCGAGCAGCGCCAGGCCGAAGAGGAGGCGCGGCGTCTCGAGGAGCAGCTTCTCCAGACCCAGAAGCTCGAGAGCCTCGGCGTGCTCGCCGGCGGGATCGCCCACGACTTCAACAACCTGCTGGTCGGCATTCTCGGCAACGCCAGCCTCGCCCTGTCCGAGGTGTCGCCGGACTCGCCGCTGCGCGACGCCCTCCAGAGCATCGAGACCGCGGCGCTGCGGGCTGGCGAGCTGACGAACCAGATGCTCGCCTACTCCGGCAAGGGCCGTTTCGTGGTGGAGCCGCTCGACCTCAACGCCCTGTCCGGCGAGATGGCGCACCTCCTCGAGGCCGCCATCTCGAAGAAGGCCACCCTGTCCCTGGATCTCGACCCGACGCTCCCGGCGGTGGAGGGCGATGCGACCCAGGTCCGGCAGCTCGTGATGAACCTGATCACGAACGCGAGCGACGCCCTGGGCGACGAAGCCGGGCGGATCACCCTGCGCACCTGGGAGACCTCGGACCCGGGCGCGCTGGCACCGCGCGCGATCGGGGATGGCCACCTGTGCGGTCCCGCCGTCGTTCTCGAGGTGGTCGACACCGGCTGCGGCATGGACGAGGAGACCGCCAGCCGGATCTTCGACCCGTTCTTCACCACCAAGTTCACCGGCCGGGGTCTCGGGCTCGCCGCGGCCCTCGGCATCGTGCGGGGTCACGGGGGCGCGGTCGAGGTGGAGAGCCGACCCGGCGCGGGCACCCGCTTCCGCGTCCTGCTGCCCGCGTCCAGCGCGCGTGCCGCCGTTCCGCCGGCACCGGCGCCGGCTCTCGAGGCCGGCCCCGCGGCACGGGGCACCGTGATGGTCGTGGACGACGAGGACGTGGTGCGACGCATGGCCCAGCGCATCCTCGAGGACGCGGGCTTCGACGTCCTGGCGGCGGCCGACGGGGAGGAGGCAATCGAGCGTTTCCGGGGCCACGGCGGACCCGTGGCCGCCGTGCTGCTCGATCTCACCATGCCGCGGCTGGGCGGCGAGGAGACCCTCCAGCGCCTGCGCCAGCTCGCCCCCGACCTGCCCGTGATCCTCACGAGCGGCTACAGCGAGAGCGAGATCGCGCTGCGCTTCGAGGGCGTCCGTCTCGAGGGCTTTCTTCACAAGCCCTTCAGGCCCTCCGACCTCCTGGAGCGGATTCGCGCCATCCTGGAAGCCTGACGGCGCGGGCGGCTTGCGAGGGCCGCGCCGGACGCCTACCCCTCCCTTCAATCCTCCCCCCGCCGTCCGCCGAAGAGAGGGTCATGTCGAAGAGCGTCGTATCCGTCCTGCGCACCGCGCCGGACACCGTCTTCGAGGATCACCGCCGGCTGCTCGAGCTGGCCGGGGCGACCGGGACCCTGGACCCGGCGGTCGAGACCGCGCTCAAGGTCAACATCTCCTGGCACTTCTTCTACCCGGGCTGCTCCACCACCCCCTGGCAGCTCGAAGGCGTGATCCGCGCGCTCCTCGAGCTGGGCTTCTCGAAGGAGCGCCTCCACGCCTGCCACAACCGCACCGTGGTGATCGACGCCCGCCTCGGCGAGCGCGAGAACAAGCAGCTGCCCGTCGTGGAGAAGTACGGCCTCGAGAACGTCCACCTCTACGACGAGGGGGAGGAGTGGATCCATGTGCGCGATGCGGTGGGCGACCTCGTCGATGACTTCCTGTGCCTGAACGAGGTCTACCCCGACGGCTTCCACATCCCGAAGCGCTTCATCGGGGAGAACATCGTACACCTGCCCACCGTGAAGACCCACGTGTTCACGACCACCACGGGTGCGATGAAGAACGCTTTCGGCGGGCTGCTGAACGAGCGGCGCCACTGGACGCATCCCGTCATCCACCAGACCCTGGTAGACCTGCTGATGATCCAGCAGAAGATCCACAAGGGCGTCTTCGCGGTCATGGATGGCACCTTCGCGGGGGATGGTCCGGGACCTCGCTGCATGATTCCGCACGAGAAGAACGTGCTGCTGGCCAGCGCCGACCAGGTAGCCATCGACGCCGTCTCCGCGGCGATGATGGGCTTCGATCCGATGGACATCATGTACATCCGCCTGGCCCACGAGCGGGGGCTCGGCTGTGGCGACCTCAGCCAGATCGAGATCGCCGGCGACGCCGACGTCGCAGCCGAGCGCTGGCGCTTCGTCGGCCCCTTCGAGAAGATGACCTTCGCCTCCAGCATGCAGCACAAGATCTACTGGGGACCGTTGCGCAAGCCCATCGAGTGGTCCCTGAAGACCATCCTGGCTCCGTGGGCCTACCTGGCCAGCATCCTCTACCACGATTCGTTCTGGTACCCGGTGCTGGGACGCCGGCGGGTCCAGAAGGCGCTGGCCAGCCGCTGGGGCCGGCTCTTCCAGAACTGGGAGAGACTCGAGCCGGACGCACGAGGGTTCCCCGTGGTGGACGGCGAGCCGGCCAAGCTGGTGCGCAGTGGCGCCGGGGTCTTCCGTGAGTCCTTCCGCCTTCTCGGCATGTCGGTCAAGGAGGCGCCGGAGTTCGCCAGCCGCCGCCGCCGTCGCGAGGCCCGGGCCTCCTGAGTGACCTGCACGTTCGCGCACCGGGCGGGTCGACCTGCCCACGGCTCCTTCGGACCGTGGTAGGCTGAATTCGCCGTCGGGAGGCTCCGTTGCCGCAACAGGAAGTCGAGGTGATCCTCCTGCGCCAGCTGGCCAGCCAGCTCGCGCTCCCGGTGATCATCGTCGACCCGCGAGGAGACCTGCTCTACTTCAACGAGCCCGCGGAGGCGATCCTGGGTCGCCGCTTCGACGAGACCGGCGAGATCCGCCGCGGCGAGTGGTCCTCCCACTTCCACCCGTCCGATCGGGAGGGCAATCCCATCAAGCCGGAGGACCAGTTCCTCGCCATCGCGACGGATCGCGCGCAGGCGGCGCACCAACGCTTCTGGATCCGGGGCCTCGACGGCGTGCGCCGCGAGATCGAGGGCACGGCCTTCCCGCTGCTGGGACAGAACGGCCGGCAGCTCGGCTCGTTCGCGATCTTCTGGGAGCAGCACGAGTCATGAGCACCACCTTCTTTCCGCAGCAGCACGAGTCATGAGCACCACGCTCTTGCCGCAGCAGGAGGAGTCATGAAGATCACGCTCTGGGGAACCCGCGGGAGTGTGGCGGCGCCCGGACCCGAGACGATGCGCTACGGCGGAAACACCTCGTGCGTCTCGGTGGAGGGCGAGGACGGCACACTGCTGGTGCTCGATGCCGGGACCGGGATCCGACGTCTCGGCAACCGCGTCGGCCCCGAAGTCCGGCGGGTGGATCTGCTGCTGACACACCTGCACATGGACCACATCCTGGGCCTCGGCTTCTTCGATCCCCTCTTCCGCTCGGAGGTCGAGGTCCACATCTGGGGCCCGTCCACCATCACCCTGGACCTTCGTGACCACCTGAGCCGCTACCTCTCGCCGCCGCTGTTCCCGGTACGCCTGCGTGACCTGCCCTGCGACCTCCACCTGCACGACGTGGTGGAGCGGGGGCCCTTCCGGGTCGGCGCCTTCGAGATCCGCTCGGCCCTCGTCTGCCATCCCGGCCCCACCGTCGGCTACCGCATCGAGGGCGAGGGGGCCTCGATGGCCTACATGCCCGACCACGAGCCCGCGCTCGGTCGCAGCGGTCTCCCGGAGGATCCCGCCTGGATCTCCGGGCTGTCCCTCGCATCCGGTGTCGACGTCCTCATCCACGATGCCCAGTACACCCACGAGGAGTACCCCGACCACGTGGGCTGGGGACACTGCTCCGTGGAGCACACGGTGGATTTCGCCAGCAAGGCCGGGGTGCGCACCCTGGTTCCCTTCCACCATGACCCGGGCCACTCGGATGCCTTCCTGGACCGCATCTGGGACGAGATGCGGCACGGCCGCGACCTCCCCTTCGAGCTGGTCCCCGCCGTCGAGGGCGCCGTGCTCAAGCCGGGACCGGAACCGGCCTAGGACACCCCTGGCAGGACCGGGACC
>JANQFA010000180.1 GCA_028278065.1 Myxococcota bacterium | reverse complement strand
ATCCCTGACTCCGCAGGCCCGGTGGGGCCTTGGGCGGCGCCGGGCCTGCGGTCGCTGCGAGTCGCCCGCTGGCTCGAGACGACAAGGAGACCTCGTGTTGCACGGCACTCTTCGAAGCTCCTCCTCGATTCTCGGCGTAGCCCTTGCCTTCGCCGTCGTGGTCGCGGCGACCGACGCGCGCGCCGGCACGATCGACCTCACCGCGGGCGCCGTGATCGTGACGGGGCCGGGCATCGGAAACGTCGCGTTGCCGGTCGCCCTGACGCCCAACCCGAACAACGACAACCAGGACGGGTCCACTCCGGCGCAGGACAACAACATCACGGTTCCGATCAAGCGGTTCGACAACGTCGGCTACATCGACATCCAGTTCCCGACGTCGAACACCGACGGCATCACGGAGTACGTGATCTTCGAGAACGTCGACAACGACACCGGCGTGGATTGGAGTGGCTTCGAGATCCAGCTGGGATTCGGGATCGGGACCTCCTTCCAGCCTTCGACTCCGGGGGACGGTCTGGATTTCGACGCCCCGGGATACGATCCGATGTCGTCCTTCTTCTCGACGGCGTTCGCGACCGTCACCATGCCCGACGAAGACCTGCTGGTCTTCTCCGGTGGGGTGCAGAGCACCGGATCGCAGAACTACTCGTTCCGCATCGACCTGCCCGACGTGGCTTCGTTCACGATCCGCCAGACGCCCATTCCGGTTCCCGAGCCGGTGACGGGCCTCCTGCTCGGAGCCGGAATCGCCGGGCTGCTCGCCGTCGGCCGACGCCGATACGCGTAGGCTCCCTTCTCTCGCTGGTCAGTCGGCGGCCTGCGGGGCCGGGCTCGCGTCCCGACCCCGGCGGAGGATGCCCAGGACCGTCAGGGTGAGCGCCGGCAGGAAGGTCAAGGTCACCAGCGCGGTCCCGAGCAGGCCGAAGAGGACGATGGCGCCCACCCCCCGGTAGAGCTCCGTACCCGCGCCCGGCAGGAAGACCAGGGGCGCGAGGCCGAACACCGTCGTGACCGTGGACATGGCGACGGGGCGCAGGCGCGACTCCACCGCCTCGCGGACCGCCTCCGCTGGCGACGCCCCGCCCCGGACGCTCGTGAGGGCGCGGTGCACGATCAGGATGGGGTTGTTCACGACGGTGCCCATCAGGATGAGGAATCCCAGCATCGAGATCATGTCGAAGGGCTGGCTCACCGGGGGGAGGCCCATCCGCGCCAGCAGACCTCCCACCGTGTTCAAGAGCCACAGGCCGGCGATGCCCCCCGCCACGCCGAGGGGGATCGAGGTCATGATGAGCAGCGGGTGCCCCCAGTGCCCGAAGATGGCCACCAGCAGCAGGTAGACGATCACGAGGGCCACGGCGTAGTTGCCGCCGAGGGCCGCGCGCGTGGCGTCGAGCTGGTCGCTCGCGCCGGAGATGTCGATGCTGACGTCGCCCGGGATGCGGCCCTCGGCGCGCAGCGACCCCACCACCTGGTCGCGCACCACGCCGACACCGGTCTCGAGGGCCACGTCCTCCGGCGGCACCACGCTGAGAGTCACGGTGCGGCCCCCGTTCACGCGGCGCACGGTGGCCGTGTCCACCGTCTCCACCACGCGTGCCATGGATGCCAGGGGGATCGCCGCCCCCCGCGGTGTATGGATCAGCAGCGAGCCGATCCCGTCGGCTCGGGCGTCCGTGCCCGCGCGGCTGTAGAGGAAGATGTCCACCTTGTCGTCGGCGAAGAAGAACTCGTCCACGTAGGCGCCGTCGGTGAGCGCCGCCACCGTGAGCCCCAGCTCCTCTGCGCTCAGGCCGAGCTCGGCGGCCCGGTCCCAGTCGGGCCGGACCTCGATCAGCGGTTGGGCCAGCGACAGCGTGGGCGGGCGTGACTTGATGCGGGGATTGCCGAAGACCTCCTGCGAGCGGGCGTAGACCGCGCGTGCCACGGCGTAGACCGCTTCGAGCCGCGGTCCCGAGATGTCGAGGTCGATGCTCCGGGTGCCGGCGTCGTTGCTGGTGATGATGGATCCCCGCGAGACGAAGGCGCGCATGCCGGCGTACTCGGCGTACTTCGCCTCGATGGCGTCCATCATGGCGCGGACGTGCGCGGGGTTCACGGGCTCGCTCACGATGCGGAGCTGCTGGGGCGTCACGCGCAGGTTCACGTAGCGGAGCGCGGGGACCGGTGCCTCGCCCCGGTCGTAGGCCGCCGGGTCGCCGTCCACGAAGGGGAGCAGATGGGCCTCCACCTCGTCGGCCACGGCGGACATGGCGTCCAGGTTGTAGCCGGGAGGCGCGCTCAGGGTGGCGAAGGCCTTGGGCTCCTCGCCCTCGGGCAGGTACTCGGCCGGCGGTGTCAGCAGCCAGAAGACCGCGCCGCTGGCCGCCACCGTCCCCAAGATGGCCGCGGCGCGGCGCGCGGGGGTCGCCAGCAACCAGGCGATCGACCCGAGCAGCCGCCGGCGCAGCCCCGCATCGGCGCCGCGCGCCCCGCTGCCCGCCGCGCCGTCGCGGTCGAACGAGAGCCGCGCGCTGGCGGTGGGAATCACCGTGATGGCCACCAGCATGGAGACGAGGATCGAGGCCGACACGGCGATGGCGATGTCCGAGTAGAGCTGCCCGGCCTCCTCCCGGATGAAGACGATGGGCACGAAGACGAGCACCGTGGTGAGGGTGGAGGCCAGCACCGCCGGCCATACCTCCTGCACTCCCCGGACCGCGGCGCGGAAACGATCGAGCCCTCGCCGCCGCGCGAGCTCGATGCTCTCGAGCACCACGATGCTGTTGTCGAGCGTCATCCCGATGGAGAAGGCCACCCCCGCGAGCGAGATGACGTTCACCGTGCGCCCGGCCACGAGCAGCCCCAGGAAGGCCGCGATGGTGCAGATGGGGATCCCCACCACCCCGATGGCCGTGGTCCGCACGGAGCGCAGGAAGAGGAACATCACGCCCGTGGCCAGGGCAGCGCCGATGGCGAGGTTCTTCCACACGTTGCGGATCGACGCGCGCACGTAGCCCACGTCGTCGGCCGTGAGGGAGAGCTCCATGCCCGCGGGGCGCAGGACCTCGCGGTTGATGGCGTCCATCTCCGCCATCATCGCGTCCTTGATGTCGATCACGTTGGAGCCGAGCTCGCGCCGTACGGCGAGGCCGAGACCCGGCGAGCCGTTCACGGTGGTGCGGTCGTGGAGCTCGAAGTGGTCGAGGTCCACCTGCGCCACCTGCCCCAGGCGCACCACGCCGTCGCCCCGGCGCGCCAGAACCAGACGCTCCAGCTCCTCCACCCGCTCGAAGCGCCCGATGGTGCGCAGCAGGAAGCGGCGCTTGCCGCTCTCCACCTCTCCGCCGGAGACGTCGCGGTTGCGGCTGCGCAGCGCGGTCCGCACGTCGACCACCCCGAGCCCGCGCTCGGCCAGGCGCGCCGGGTCGAGGAGCACGCGCACCTGCCGCTCGGCGCCGCCCCAGACCAGCACCTGGGAGACCCCTGGCACCGTCTCCATGCGCACCTGCACGTGGTCCTCGACGAAGTCGCGCATCATGTCCATGTCCAGGCCGCGTGGGTTGCCGGCGAGCGGCTGCACGCGGAAGAACATGAACGCGTTGCTCGAGAAGGACGATGCGAAGATCCGCGGCTGGTCCACGTTCTCGGGGTAGGAGGGCACCTGGCTGAGGGCGTTGTTGACGCGGATCAGGGTCTCGGTGACGTCGATTCCGAAGGGGAACTCCAGCTCGATCTCGGCGCGTCCGCTGCTGGCGGTGGACTCGATGCGCTGCAGGCTGGGAAGGCTGCGGAGGTACTCCTCCTGCTCGATCAGGATCTCCCGCTCCACGTCCTGGGGCGTGGCGCCCGGCCAGGTCGTGCGAACGCTGATGGTGCGCACCTCGAGGTCCGGGATCATCTGCACCGGGATGCGAAGTGCCGCCACCACGCCCAGGACCGAGACGATCAGGACGGCGACGGCCACCAGGGTGCCGCGTCGGACGAGGCTCTCGAAGCCCACGGCGTCGGCCCCTACAGCGTCGCCGGCGCGCGCTGCACGCGCACGCGCTGGCCCTCGGCCAGACCCTCGTTCCCGAGCAGCACCACCGGACTCCCTGCCTCGAGCCCGTCCACGATCTCCACGCGCCCGTCGAAGGCGCTTCCCGGTACGACTCGTCGCTCGCTGACCCGGGCGCTGCCGCCCCCGTCCTCGCCGTCGAGGACCCAGACCGTGACGCGCCCGTCGGGGTGTCGCAGCAGGGCGTCGCGGGGCACCACCACCCCCTTGCGGTCGCCGCCCAGGCGCAGCCGGGCGCGCGCCGACATGCCGGGGATCATCGCGACCTCCGTGTCGCTCAGGCGCACCAGCATCAGGAACGTGCGCGCGCCGGGCTGGCTCTGGGGCACGGTGGCGTCCACCTTGCCCGCCAGCGCGCGTTCGGGGGCCGCGTCGAGTGCCACCTCCACCGCATCGCCGGCGGAAACGTGCGGGAAGTACTCCTGGGGCACCTGGAAGTCGATGCGCAGGTCGCCGGTGGAGACCAGCTCCACGAGCGGAGTGCCGGGCTCGATCCACTCACCGGCGTTGGCCAGCTTGCGGCTCACGGCGCCGGCGAACGGGGCGTCGACGTGATGGCGCTCGAGCAGCGCCGCTTGCCGCGCCTCCTCGGCCCGGACCCGTGCGAGGGCGGCCTCGGCCATGGCCACCTCGGTCTGCAGTGTGCGCAGCGCGGTGGCGGCGATGGCGTTCTCGTCGGCGAGCCGCTCGGCGTCCCCCAGGCGCCGGCGCGCGTCGGCGAGCGCCGCCTTGGCCTCCCGAGTGGCGGCGCGCGCCCTCCGCAGCTCGATCCGCGCCAGCTCGTCGTCGAGCGTGGCGAGTCGCGCGCCCGCTTCCACGCGGTCGCCGACCTCCACGGCCATGGCCGCCACCCGGCCGCCCACCTCGCCCGAGATGCGCGAAACCCGCGGCGACGTCACCGTGCCGGTGACGGTCACGTCCTGCAGCAGCGGAGCCAGCTCGGCCCGTCCGACGGTCACCAGGGGGATGCGTTCCTGGGCGAGGGCCCCGGAGGTCGGCAGGAGCAGCTGGGCGCCCAGCCAGAGGAGTCCCGTCGGTAGGAAAAGGCGATGCACGGCGAGAGGATAGCGCCAGCACCTCGCCTTACTTCATCGCCGCCTGGACCATCTTCTTCGCCAGCCGCTCGGCCACCATCACGCAGCCGAGGTAGGTGTTTCCGGAAGGGATCGTCGGCATCACCGAGGCGTCGCAGACGCGGAGTCCGTCGATTCCCCGCACCCTGCAATCCGCGGTGAGCACCGGACCCATGGGACACGTGCTGGTCATGTGCGCGTAGCTCAACGTGACGCGCTCGAGCGCAGTGGCCACGGCGTCGGGTGCCGCCAGGTCGTGGGGCTCCACCGGCTCGCAGCCGAGGTCGCGGGCGGCGGCGGAGCGCTCCCACGCGGCCAGTCGGTCGAAGGCATGGCGAAGGCGGTCGTGGGCGTCGTCGGGCAGGGGAGGTGCCGTGACGACCGGACCCGCCTCCGGCGTCGCCCCCAGCCGCACGCTGCCGCGCCCGCTGGACCGCATCAAGAAGACCGCCATCATGAACCGCGTCTCCGCGTCGGCGGGGGAGGAGGCGATGGGGAAGGCGTGATAGTCGACATCGGTTCCGTTCGACGCGCCGACCAGCACGACCTGGGCGGGTCCGGCGATTCCGCCCCGGGGCCCGTCGTGGCCGTACAGCATGCCGGGGCCCAGGTGGTCGCTCATGGTTGCGCCCACAGGAAGATCGACCCGAGTGGGAATGCCGTGGTCCGCCAGCTGGTCGGCCGGTCCGATCCCCGATCGGAGCAGCAGCGTCGGTGACCAGAGGGCCCCAGCCGCGACGACGACCTCGTCCGCCGCCAGCTCCTTGCCGTTCGCGAGCGTCACGCCGGTGACGCGGCAGCCGTCGAACGCGAGGGTTGCGACCTCGGCGTTCGTGTGGACCTCCAGGTTGGGCCGCGCTCGGACCTGGGGCGTCAGATACGCGAGGCTGGTCGTGACCCG
>JANQFA010000173.1 GCA_028278065.1 Myxococcota bacterium | reverse complement strand
AAGGTGGAGGCGCTCAAGGGCGACATCGAGGCCGAGAACGAGGGCGCGGAGGTCGAGGTGGTGGTGGCCGACCTGGGCGTCCAGAAGGAGGTCCGGCGCGCCGCCGAGGAGATCCTGGCACTGTGCCCCCGGATCGACGTGCTGCTGAACAACGCCGGCGTGGTCCAGCTCTCCTTCGAGGAGACCCCCGACGGCATCGAGACCACCCTGGCGGTGAACCACCTGGCCTACTTCCTCCTGACCCAGCTTCTCCTCGAACGCATCGTGGCCAGCGCCCCGGCGCGCATCGTCTCGGTGGCCTCGGACGCCCACTCCTTCGCGGACCTCGACCTCGACGACCTGCAGTTCCGGCACCGCAAGTTCCGCGGCATGCGCGTGTACGGCACGTCGAAGCTCCTGAACATCCAGTGGAGCGCCGCCCTGGCACGCCGGCTGCGGGGCACGAACGTGACGGTCAACGCGCTGCACCCGGGCGGCGTCAACACCGGCCTCGGCGACCAGAACGCGACCGGGATCCTCACCCTGGTGTCGCGGCTGGTGAAGGGTCTCCTGAAGTCGCCCGAGAAGGGCGCGGAGACCTCCATCTATCTGGCCTCTTCGCCGGACGTGGAGGGGATCACGGGCGGCTACTGGGCCAACTGCAAGCAGAAGCAGCCCGGCCGCCCCGCGCGGGACGAGGCCCTGCAGGAGGACCTCTGGGAGAAGAGCGAGGCACTCGTCGCGGCGAGCGCACCCGAGTCCGCGACCGGCTAGCGGCGCGGCCCGAGTCCGCGACCGGCTAGCGGCGCGGCCCGAGTCAGCGACCGGCTAGCGGCGCGGCCTCCCTACCCAGGCCAGACCGAGGAGCCCGCTCACCAGGAGCGCCGCAGAACGCGGCTCGGGGACGAGCGAGAAGTTGTCCAGCGCCACCGCGGTATCGAAGTCATCGTCGACGACGTCGAACACCAGCACTTCGATCGTGTAGTTTCCGGCGTTCGGGAGATCGACCGAGAGGGTGTGCGTGTTGACGCCGGTCTCGTCCGTGAAGCTCGTGGCGCTGGACGAGAGGTTCCCGTTGTTGAACTCCGTGAGGACGTCGGTCACCACCTCGAACTGCTGGAAGCCGCCGCCGCCCACCTCGAACACGTGCACGACGACGAAGTCCGCGAAGGGCGGCCCGCCCCCCCAGCTCGTCTCGTCGGTGAAGACCTGATAGTCGAAGGAGAGCGTGACCGTGGTCGGCGTCACGTAGTCGAAGTCCTGCACGATCGCCGATCCGGTTGCGGCGTCGGCCGGCTCGATGCCATCGAGCTCCGCCTGGGTCAGCCCCACCAACCCCAGCAGGGTGGTGACGTCGAGCTCGCCGGCGCCGAGCTGGGCCTGGGAGCCCGGCGCCGTGGTGAGCACGAGCTTGGTGCCCGCTCCGAAGGCCGTGTCGGTCTCGAGCGAGAAGTCGCCGTGCCCCACCCAGGGGCCGAGCCCGCCGCCCTCGAAGCCGGGGTTCTCGATCGTCGCCGCTGCGGGCCAGGCCAGCACGAGCGCAGCCGCCATCACGATGCCGTGGATCGTCTTCATGGTGACCGGATCGGGCCGCCGGTGCCGCGACCTGAGAAGGCCTGAAGGGAAATCGCCCCGTGCCGGTGACTCGCGAGCGCACGAACGCGCGGCTCGCGCGGCAACCGGGCGCTACTCCCCGCGAAGTCCCGTGCGACCGCACCCGACCGAAAACGCACGGCCCGGTGTTCCTGCCGGCGCACGAGGTCGCACGCGACGTGCAGGTTTCCCGGGAGATCCGTCGGCGCTCAGCTGCTGCGGGCGAGCTGCGCCAGATCCGCGCGGGGGTTCTCCGGATGGGGCCGGTAGAGGATCACGGTGTGGCCGACGAGGCCACACAGATGGGCGTGAGCCGACTCCGCGATGTGGCGAGCGAGTCCCTTCTTGTCGTCTGGATCGTGCAGCCGCACCTTGATCAGCTCGTGGTCCGCGAGGGCGACGTCCACCGCGCGCAGAACCCCGTGCGAGAGCCCGCCTTCGCCGACGTGCACCACGGGCTTCAGGGCGTGGGCGGCGCCGCGCAGCGCCTTCCTCGCGCGCCCGCGAAGCTCGGCTTCGCGCTCGCTCATTCCGCCAGGAGCGCCCGACCCACCACCTTCAGCTCGAGGATCGGCTTCACGCCCTCGAAGATGGGGAGCACGGTGGCGTCCACCACGTAGCGGCTGATCGGGTACTCCTCGGCGTAGCCCCAGCCCCCGTGCAGGACCTGGCCCTCCTGGGTGACCACGACCGCCACGTCGCAGGCGAGGAGCTTGGCCTGGGCGGCGAGCGGTGCGGCAGTACGCTCGTCCTCGTCCATCGCCACGGCGGCCGCATAGGTGATCGCGCGCGCCGGCGCGATGAGCGCCGCCATGCGGCCGAGGACGTACTGGGTGAGCTGGAACTCCGAGATCGGGTGGCCGAACTGGTCGCGGTCCACGACGTACTCGGCCGTCTTCTCCAGCGCCGCCTGGGCGAGTCCACAGCCGCGCCCGCCGGTCTGGAGTCGACCCGCGGCGAAGCCCGCCATCTGCAGGTAGAAGCCGCGTCCCAGCCGCTCCTCGCCACCCACCAGGTTGGCCGCGGGCACGAAGTAGTCCTCGAAGTTGAGGGTGAAGCTGTGCATGCCACGGTAGCCGGGTGTGGCGTCGGCCTTGCCGACGAGGCGGCCGCCGCCGGGCTGCTTCATCTCGAAGTCGTGTCCGTCGAACGGGTCCTTGGGCACGATGAAGAGCGAGAGGCCCTTGTTTCCCTTCGACACGTCCGGATCCGTGCGCGCGAGCAGCGAGAGCACGTTGGCGCGACCCGCGAAGGTGCACCAGGCCTTGGGGCCGTTGATGATCCACCCCTCTTCGCCGTCCACCGTGCCCTTCTCGGCGCGGCACTTCACCCCGGCCACGTTGCTGCCGATGTCGGGCTCGGTGACCGCGACGCCCACCATCACTTCGCCCGAGGCGATCTTGGGCAGCCAGTGCTTCTTCTGCTCCTCGGTGCCGCCGCCGATGAGGGCCTTCGCCAGGATCTCCGGACGCGTGATGAGCGAGCCGGCGGCGGCCAGTGACGCCCGCGACAGCTCCTCCGTGGTCAGGATCATCGCCAGATTGCCCATCTCGAAGCCGCCGTACTCCTCCGGGACCGAGAGCCCGAAGTAGCCGAGCTCTCCCATCTTCGTGATGAAGTCCTCGGGGATCAGCTCGTCGTGGCGGTGGATGCGCTCCGCGTGGGGATAGACCTCGGCGTCGGCGAACTCGCGCACCGAGTCGCGCACCTGCTCGTGCATCTCGTCCAGGGGCAGATCGTTGCTGCCCCGGGTCTCGGCCACGCGCCGGCCGATGGCGCGCATCACGGCTTCGTGGCGCGCAGCGCGGATGCGCGCACGCACCTCGGCCGGGAACGTCGCCTCGAGATCCTCCTCGCCCAGTCCCAGGTCCTCCAACGCGGGCTCCAGACGCCCGCGCAGGCTGGCCGCCAGCTCGGCGGCACCGGCTCCCGCCACACACTCCAGGTGGGCATCGAGGCGGCCCTCGGCCTGGAGCGCCGCCATCTGCTCCACCAGCTCGCGGCAGGCGCGCGCCTCGGTCGCCGCGTAGGCGACGCGCTCCACCAGGACCTGGTGGTCGTCGATGGTGCGGCCACCTTCGGTGATCGTCCTGGCGCGATCCAGGGCTCGGTTGACGAGCGCTTCGCCGGCCTCGGTGAAGGCACGAGCGTCGGCGAGCGTGGGCAGGGGGGTATCGGACATGGAGGCCTCTCGCAGGTCTGCGGACTGTGGGGGGTTTTCGATCTCGAAGGTCGAGTAGGATAGCGCCTGCCCGCACCCGTTCACCCCGGAGGAGTCCGATGCCCGACACCCGCTCAGCCCGGAGGAGCCCGATGCCCGACACCCGCTCAGCCCGGAGGAGTCCGAACACCCGCACGATCCTGGCCCTCGCCCTGCCCCTCGCCCTTTCCGGCACTGCCTGCGTGAGCGTCGGTGCCGTGGAGACGGGCGAGATCAGCGACATCGGCGACACGAGCGCCGCCCGCTTCAGCGACGATCGCGACAGCATCCAGGTGATCACCACCCTGATCGGCGGAAAGAACGTGTTCATCCCCAGCACCATCGTGGTGACGGAGGGCCGCAGCCAGAAGCTCTCCATCCACAACACCACGGACGCCCACCACGGCTTCCGGATCCCCGGCCTCGGGATCGAGATGATCCTCGAGGCCAACCAGGAGACGCTCGTCGAGCTACCCGCGCTCGCTGGCGGCAACGTATACGGAATCGACTGCCATCTCCACGTTCCGCATCGGCACGCGACCCTGATGGTGCTGCACGGGCGCTAGGCCGGGGGCTCGAACCAGTCGGCGAGTCGCTCCACCAGGGGGGGACTGCCCAGGATCAGGGTGAGCCGGTCGTTCGCGTCGGGAAGGGTCACGCAGCGGCCGCCCGCCTCGGGAACCAGGATCTGGGTCGCCGCCGCGTCCCACGCGTTGAGCGAGGTGTCGACCATGGCGTCCACGGCCCCGGAGAGCACCTGGGCGTGGCCGAACACGTCCGTGTAGCCGCGCAGCATCCCGATCTCGCGGGCCATGCGATCGAAGATCGCGCGGTGTCCGGACCGCTCGAAGGCGAAGACGTCGCCGTGGGACACCATCGCGTCGGCCAGATCGCTCCGTTGCGAGACGCGCACCGGCGCCCCGTTGCGCCGGCATCCCCCGCCCTTCCAGCCCACGTAGCGCTCGTCCAGGGTGGGCAGGTCGATCAGGCCCAGGACGGGCTCGCCCTCGTCGAGCAGCGCCACGATGGTGCCGAAGAGTGGGATCCCGCGGCTGAAGCCGATCGTGCCGTCGATCGGATCGACGACCCACGACGGGCCGTCGGCGGGGCCCTCCTCCCCGAACTCCTCGCCCAGGATCGCCCAGTCCGGACGCTCGGCGCGCAGGGCCTCGCGGATCGCCTGCTCGGCGGCGCGATCCGCCTCGGTCACCGGGGAGCCATCGCTCTTGGTCTCGGTGGCGACGTTGCGGAAGCGCGGCAGGATCTCCGCCCGCGCGCGGCCTGCAGCGGCCTCCGCCACACGCGCCGCCGCCTCGAGATCCAGGCTCACGACCCGGGCTCGGGGGCCGGCGCCGTATCGGCCGCCGGATCCGCCACCGGTTCGGCCGCCGGAGGCGGAAGGGGCGGCGGCTTGCGGGCGCGCGACTTGGCCTCCTCGCGCCTCCTCTTCTCCGCCGCACTGAGGCGGTCGGAGCGCCGCTTGAACGCCGCCGCATCGTCGGCTCGACCCAGGGCGACGAGGGTCTCGGAGTAGCCGTCCAGCACGGGGATGAGCATCGGGGTGTCGCGACCGAGGCTCCCCTCGAGGAGGCCGATCGCGCGCCGGTAGTGCTGGTCGGCCTCCTGCAGGCGGCCGTCCTCCCGCGCGGCCCAGCCGAGTCCCTCGAGGTTGGCGGCCACGTACGGGACGACGGCGGCACTGTCGAGCCGTCCCAGGATCTCGAGGGCCTGTCGATACTGGTCCTCCGCGCGCTTGCGATCGCCGCGCTCCCGGTAGCGCGCCGCCAGCACCTGGCGGGCGTAGGCGACGCGGTCGAGGGCGACGCCGCTCGCGGCGTCCTCCTCCATCTCGACGATGCGCTCGTACATCCGGTCCGCCGCCGCGATGTCGCCCGCCTCCTCGTAGAGGGTCGCGCGCTGGGCCATGCTCACGATCACCGTCTGGCTCCGCTCGCCGTGCCGCTCGTAGCGCTCGATCGCGGCGTCGTAGTAGCTCGCGGCGTCTCCCGCGCGGTCCATCTGGACGTAGAGCGCGCCGAGGTTCGCGTAGGCCGCGGCCACCTCGACGGAGCCTTCGCCGTAGGCCTCGCGGCGGATCTCGAGAGCCCGGGTGAAGAGCTTCTCGGCCTCGCTGGGCCGGCCCAGGCCGTTCCGCGCCACGGCGAGCCCCGTCAGGGTGGCGGCGATCTCGGGATCGTCGGCCGGAAGCCCGCCCTCCCGGATGCGCAACGCCTCCACGAGCTCGGTCTCCGCCTCGGCGAACTTGCCTTCACGGATCAGGACGCGGCCCAGGCGGTGACGCAGGGTCGCGATCTCGAGCGGGGTGGACCCGACCTCCTGCGCTTCGCGCAGGCGCACCTTGAGCTCGGCCACCGTCTCGCCGCGCTGGGCCGGCGCGGGTGCGGCCGTGACCAGCAGCAGCAGCGCGGCGACGAGCGCAAGCCACGGGGTACAATGCCGGCCGGCGCGCAGCGCGCGTGCGCCGAGGAGGATCCTGGACATGCCCCCCACCCTAGCCGAACGCCTGGGATTCGCCGCGACGGACCGCATCGCGGTCGTTCACGCCGACGACATCGGGATGTGCCACGCCGCCAACGAGGGCGCCTTCGAGGCGCTCGCGGCCGGACCCGCCACCTGCGGGAGCATCATGGTGCCCTGTCCGTGGTTCGTGGAAGCCGCTCGTCACGCGGTCGCCCATCCCGAGCTGGACCTGGGCGTGCATCTCACCCTGAACTGCGAGTGGGATCACTATCGCTGGGGCCCGGTCGCCGGACGCAACGAGGTGCCGAGCCTCCTCGACGCGGACGGCTTCCTCCCGCGCACCACGCTCGAGGTGGCGGCGAAGGCTCGCC
This sequence comes from Myxococcota bacterium, assembly GCA_028278065.1. Classification (GTDB taxonomy): domain Bacteria; phylum Myxococcota_A; class UBA9160; order UBA9160; family JAFDET01; genus JAFDET01. The sequence continues at coordinate 637 of JANQFA010000173.1, read as the reverse complement.
CCGAAGAGGTGGAGATCGAGCTGCGCGCCCAGATCCAGCGCGCGCTCGACGCCGGAGTCGACGTGACGCACCTGGACTCGCACATGGGAACCTGCTTCTTCCCGCAGTTCGCGAGCATCTACGGAAGGCTGGGCAAGGAGTTCGACGTCCCCGTCTTCGCCGCCACCCCGGACCCGGCCGCGCTGGAGCGACGCGGCATGGGCGGGCTGGCCAAGGTCCTCGTGCCCCTGGTCGAGCAGATGGGGATGGACGGGATTCCCGTCCTGGACGGCTTCGACGCCGAGTCGCTCGACTTCGCAGCCGGGGAGGGCGAGCAGCACAACCGCGCGCGCCTCGCCGGCCTCGGCGAGGGCGTCAGCTACCTGATCTGCCACCCGGCCCGAGGCGGAGAAGAGCTCGACGCGATCTGCCCCGAGCACGCCCACCAGCGCGACTTCGAGCGCAGCTTCTACGGCGGCGACGCGGGTCGCAAGGCCCTCGACGACGAGGGCCTGCACACGGTCGGAATGCGCGCGATCCGGGACCTGATGCGCGACTCGTAGGGGCGCCCGGGGGAGGCTCTGTGCAACTGGGTCGGGGCGTTGACGGGGATGTCGTCTTGATGGCGCCTTCGCCGGTGGCGTGCCGGGGGCCTGCG
>JANQFA010000199.1 GCA_028278065.1 Myxococcota bacterium | reverse complement strand
CAGCACCCGCGGTACGTCGGCGTGGGTCTGCGTCGAGACCCGCGCTCCGGCCTGGCGCAGGGCGGCGGCCTGCTCGGCGAAGTAGACCTGGGAGCCCTGGGGCACCGGGAAGGGGAAGGCGCCCAGCAGGACGAGGTGCTGCGTCATGCTGCTCGCGATCCGAAGCGGCTGGCGCGCCGCGTCATGCTGCTTGCGATCCGAAGCGGCGGGCGCGCCGCGTCATGCTGTTTGCGATCCGAAGCGGCGGGAGCGCTGTGTCATGCCGCATCCCGGCGCGGCCGAGCGACTCGTCATGCCGTGCGCGTGACGCCGGCCCGGGGTCGCAGCTCGCGGTAGAGCCCCGACAGCTCGGCGAGCGCGCGCAGGATGACGCGCGGGTTGGCACCGCTCTGACGCCCGTGACGCCGCGCCCGGTGGCTGACCGGCACCTGGTGGATCCGGTAGCCCGAATGATGCGCGCGAGCGAGGATCTCGGTGTTCACGAAGGCGCCGATCGACGCGATCGGCATGGACTCCACCACGGGACGCCGGAAGACCTTGAAGGCGCAGTCGATGTCCCGAACCGGAAGGTCGAAGAGTCGCCGCACCAGCACCCCCCAGCCCCAGGCCAGCACGCGGCGGCCCCAGGGATCCCGGCGCGGCGAGCGGTAGCCCGCCACCACGTCGAAGCGCTCCGCGTGGTGGAGCAGATCGGTGAGCTCCCAGAGGTCGAACTGCAGGTCTGCGTCGGTGAAGAAGATCAGCTCGCCACGCGCCTCGCGCAGGCCCGAGCGCAGCGCGGCCCCGTAGCCCCGGTTGCTCGGGTGGTGGACGACCCGCACCCGGGCGTCCGCGGCCACCCGCTCGGCGATCTCGCGGGCGCTCCCGTCGCGGCTGCCGTCGTCGACGACCACGATCTCGAAGGTCCCCGCCAGCCCCGGGGCCACCTCGAGTGCGGTGTCCAGCAGGACGCCGATGTTGCGCTCCTCGTCGAATACGGGGAAGACGAGCGAGAGTGCGGGACGCGTCATTCGAGGTAGCCCAGGTTGCGGAGCCGCGCGGCCACGCGCGCCTCCTCGGCAGGGTCGTACTCCGAGGGCCCGAGGGCCAGCCCGTCGAGCTCCTCGTCCCAGGCGACCCCGAGGCCCGCCAGGAGCGTGGGCGCCAGGTCCGCCAGGTGCACGACCCCGGGCTCGATCGCGGAGAAGGCGGGTCCGTGACCGATGAAGACCCCCTGGGGCCGGTGCACGCCGTTCATGCCCCGGCCGCGCCCGCCCGCGAGCGCTTCGCCCTCCAGGGTGGTGACCGAGCCGGCGCTGCCGTCGTGCCAGGGGGAGGCCACGAGCGAGAGGCCGTAGCCCGCCTCCTCCGCCAGCTCGATCACCACGTCGGGCGCGCGCTCGACGAATGGCCCCCGGTACACCTCCTCGCGGCGGCGCGCGCGCGCCACCACGGGGCCGCCGCCCGGAAGCTGCCAGGCCGCCAGGGCGGCGATCACTTCCTCTCGCACCTTCTCGTAGTCGGCGGCAGCGACACAGCCGGCGGCCTCGCGGCCCGCCCGGTTGACCCAGACGCCGGGCTGGGTGTTGACCTCCTCGGAGAAGGCGGCCGTCTCGGACCAGTCGAGACCGCCGAAGCGCGCCGCGCTCTCCAGGGCCGCTGCGGCGGGGCGCACCCGGCGAAAGACCGCCTCGGCGACGCGCGGCGGAAGCACCCGCAGCGCCGCGTCGCGCGCAGTCCGCGCCGCGCCGTCGAGAGCCGCCGCGCCGCGGCGGCGCAGCAGCCCGCAGTCGGCCAGGTGACGGTTCACGTGGACGACGTTGCGCGAGGCCCCGCCCGACCCGTGGTCCGAGACCACGACGCAGTCGGCGTCCGTGCCGAACGCCTCGCGCAGCTCGCCGCAGGCGCCGTCGAGGCGTTCGTACACCGAGGCCACCGCAGCGGAGCGCGCGGGCGAGACGGGCTCCACGCGGCGCGGAGAAGCGGGGTCGTGGTCGCGCCAGAAGTGGTGGGCGACGGTGTCGCTCTCGGACCAGACGATGCAGGCGAGATCGGGTGCGCGGCCCTGGTCGGACATCACCCGCAGCGCCTCCAGGGCGAAGCGCGTCTTGCGCTCGACGCGTCCCAGCAGGAGCTCGATGGTGCGCTCGTGCCAGCCCTCGGCCTCGGCGGTCTCGTCCAGGTCGGGAGTCATCCAGGGTCCCACGCGTGCGGCCACCTGGCGGTAGAGCGCGGGGTCGCTGGTGCGCGAGGGATCGCTGCCCCGCGACACCGGTGCGTCGAAGCCCGCCACGACGAGCCCGTCCACGGGCTCGGGCGGCCAGGTGGTCGGCATGCCCAGGCAGAGGATGCGCCCACCCGCCCGGGAGACCCGCTCGAAGAGGGTCGCGCCGGTGCGGTCCCGCGCGTTGGTGAAGCGGACGCGGTAGGCGCCCGCTCGCTTCTGGGTGAAGTCGAAGAGACCGTGGCGGCCGGGCTCGAGGCCGGTCATGAAGGTGGACCAGGCCGGGAAGGTCATCGCGGGCACCGTGCTCTCCGCCGGGGCGTGCGCGCCCTCCTCCATCCAGCGCGCCAGGTTGGGCAGACGCCCGGCGCGTGCCAGTGGTCGGATCACGTCGAAGGTGGCTCCGTCGAGGCCGAGGACCAGGGTGCGGCGCCGGCTGCTCAAGGAAGCCCCGCACAGATCGCATCGGTCGCCTCGGCCAGGGTCGCCCGCCCGCCGAGGTCGCGGGTACGCGTGGCCGGATGCGCGAGGGACGCGTCGATGCCGCGCTCCTCGGCCTCGGCGGCGGCGTTCACGCGCTCCTCGGCCTCGGCCGCGGCGTTCACGCGCTCCCGGTGGACGGTCACCCCGCTGGCCTCCAGCACGCGGACCGCGGCCTCGGCTACCTCTGGCCCGATCCCTTCCCCGGGCATCCGGGTGACCGTGTGCTCGCTCGACATGCGCGGGGGTTCCTCCTATATTGCGGGCCCTTCCGGGTCCTCCGGCCCCTTCAAGACCCCTCCTGGAGATCCAACGTGGCGATCGAACTCCTCTGCCGCAAGCTCGGGATGACCCGCGTCTTCGAGCCCGACGGGACCTGCATCCCGGTGACCGTGCTCGAGGCGGGCTCGAACACGGTGGTCCAGAAGAAGACCCGCCAGAGCGACGGCTACGATGCCGTCCAGCTCGGGGCCTTCGAGCGGCGCCCCAAGACCCTCTCGAGAGGGGCCCGCGGCCACTTCGAGAAGGCCGGGGTCGCCCCCAAGCGCCATCTGAAGGAGAGCCGGCTCAGCGCCGAGGAGGTCGAAGGCTACGAGGTCGGCCAGGAGGTCCCCGTCGACATCTTCGAGGCCGGCCAGAAGGTGGACGTGATCGGCACCTCCAAGGGCCGCGGCACCGCCGGCGTGGTCAAGCGCCACGGCTTCGCCGTCCACACCGAGGGCCACGGCACCCACGAGTACTTCCGCCACGGCGGCGCCATCGGCGCCGGCGCCTATCCGGGCCGGGTGATCAAGGGACTCAAGATGCCGGGCCGCATGGGCAACGAGCGGGTCACCACCAAGAACCTCCAGGTGGTGCGCGTCGACCCCGAGCGCAAGCTCCTCTACGTGCGCGGCTCGGTGCCCGGCCACAACGAGGCCCTGGTCCGGGTCCGCTCCGCGTCCTAGCCGCCCGCGGCGCCCGCGTGGCGCGCTACCAGCGCAAGGACACCTACCACCAGAAGGCCAAGCGGGAGGGCTTCCGCTCGCGTGCGGCCTACAAGCTGGAGGAGCTCCAGCGGGCGCACCGCATGCTGCGACGCGGCCAGCGGGTGGTGGATCTGGGCTGCTGGCCTGGAGGCTGGCTCCAGGTGGCCGCGAGGCTGGTCGGGCCCCGGGGACGGGTGGTGGGCGTCGACAAGGCCGCCCTCGATCCTCCCCTCGATTTGGCGAACGTGATCGCATTTCAGGCCGACCTCGAGGAACCCTCTGTCGCCAAACGGATTCTCGGCGCCCTGGACGGTCGGCAGGCGGACGTCCTGCTGTGCGACGCGGCGCCCAAGCTCACCGGGATCCGCGCGACCGATCGGGCCCATGAGGAGCGTCTCCTGGAGGCCGTGGAGGCGCTGATTCCCCTTCTGCTGCAGCCGGGTGGCGCGATGATCTTGAAGATCCTCGAAGGGCCGGAGGCCTCGGCGGTCGAGAAGCGCATCCGCGCCCGCTTCGACAAGAAGAAGGCCACTCGCCCGGACTCGAGCCGCAAGGGCACCACCGAGCGCTACCTCGTGGCCTCGGGCTACCGGGGACCGACCGAGCCTGCCGACTGAGAGCCTGATCGCCGCGCGGTGCCCGGCGGCCAGCCCTGGCGCACAGCGGTCAGCCGCGGCGGCCGGCGGTCAGCGGCGGCGGACGGCGGTCAGCGGCGGCGGACGGCGGTCAGCGGCGGCGGACGGCGGCCAGCGTCAGGAGCGCGACGGCCAGCAGCGCGGCCGGGCTCGGCTCCGGCACGAGGTTGTCGAGCGCCCCCGAGCCGCCCAGGTTGAAGATCACGCGGTCGATCTCGCCGAGCTGGTCGGCCGGGTCGGCGATCTGCGCGTTGATCTCCGCCACGCTGATCGGCGCGATCCGGTTGGCCGAATGGTCGCCGAAGGCGAAGCCCGCCTGGGCGAAGGTCCCTCCGTCGAACTCGTTGAACTCGATCGCGAAGCTCACGCCGAGATCGTCGTCGTGGAACACCACGGTTCCCGCGCGCTCCAGGGGATGCGCGTCGATGTCCAGGAGGTCGAAGCCGAACGCGGAGAGGGCTTCGTCGAGAATCAGCTCGACGCTGCCGGCCGGGCGGGTGCCCTCGTCGTCCGGGTTGTTGCAGATGTCGTCTCCGCAGCCGGCCGCGTTCTCCTGGATGATCAGGGCGTTCCCGAAGAGGATCGAGCCCCCCAGGTTCCCGCCGCTGAAGGGAACCTCCAGGTCGGAGTCCGAGGTCCCGGTCGCGGTCGTGTCGAAGGTGACCGCGAGGTCCGGCCCACCGCCGATGTTGGTGGCCACGATGGTGACCCCGGCGAAGTCGGTGTCCACGACCTCCCCGTGGGCGGTGCCCTCGAAGTCCACATCCAGGGCGCCGGCAGCGATCGGCAGGACCAGGAGGGCGGCGAGGACGCCGGCCCCGACCGGCCGGATCAGGAGGGCGGCGAGAACGCCGGCCGCGACCGGCCGGAGCAGGGCGGGCCGGACGCCAGTGGGGACCGGCCGTAGGCGGGCGGGCCGGACGCCAGTGGGGACCGGCCGTAGGCGGGCGGGGCGGACGACCGCCTCCGGCCGGATCGGAGCGGGTGCGATGCCCAGCAGGCAGGCGACGGCGCGGAACAACACGGCGACCCCCTTCCCCATGGCGGAGACGAAGCGAGCCTGCGTCCCGTGGTCGGCCGAAGCCGGGCCCCCGGGACTCCCTTCCCAAGGAGGCTCATGATCGAAGTGGGCGCCGGCGGGCGTTCTGCCGTGACGAGCTCGCCCCGATTTCGAGAAGGGCGGTCGGCCGGGCTCAGGCGACGGGGAGCGGGTCGGCGATCAGGTCCGCGCCCTGGACGCCCGCGATCCGCACGCGGGTGATGGAGCCCGCCGGGAGCGCGCCGCGCACCAGCACGGCGCCGTCGATGTCGGGCGCCTGGGACGCCAGGCGGGCCGACGAGGTCGTGGCCGCGGAGGAGTCCACCAGAACCTCGGCTTCCTGCCCGACCAGCGCCTCCAGCCGCTCGCGCATGATCCCGCTCTGGAGCGCCACCAGGTGCTGCTGGCGCTCTCGTGCGACTTCGCGCGGGACCTTGTCGGGGTAGGCGGCGGCGGCGGTGCCTTCCTCGTCGGAGTAGCGGAAGACCCCCATGTGATCGAAGCGCACTGTGCGAACGAATTCGCAAAGCTCTTCGAAGTCCGCATCCGTCTCGCCGGGAAACCCGACGATGAAGGTGGTGCGGAGGGTTACGCCGGGAATGTTCGAGCGAAGTCTCTCCGTCAGATCGAGCTGCTTCGCGGCCGTCACGCCTCGCTTCATGGCCGCCAGGACCGAGTCGCTCGCGTGCTGCATGGGCACATCGACGTAGGGCAGGATGCGCCGCCCGCCGGCGATCGTCTCGATCAGCTCGTCGCTGACCGCCGAAGGGTAGACGTAGAGGAGGCGGATCCAGTCGAGCCCCTCCAGCGCGTCGAGCCGCCGGAGCAGCTCGGCCAGGCCGGGTCGCCCGGGGAGATCCCAGCCCCAGGCGGTGGAGTCCTGCGCCACCAGGTTGATCTCGCGCGCCCCGGCGGCGGCGAGCTGCTCGGCCTCCGCGACCAGCGAGTCGGGTCCGCGGCTCTGGAAGCGACCGCGGATTCCCGGGATGGCACAGAAGGCGCATGGGCGGTTGCAGCCCTCCGCGATCTTCACGTAGGCGCTGTGGCGGGGTCCGATGGCGAGCCGCGGGGAGGCCTCGTCGTAGAGGTGGGTGCGCCCCGCATCCACGTATACCCCGCGGGAACGGCCGCTCAAGGCGTCGTCCAGGATCGGGGCGATCTCCTGGAAGCGCCCGGTCCCGACGAAGGCGTCCACCTCCGGAAGCTCGCGGGCCAGCTCCGCCCCGTAGCGCTGGGGCAGACAGCCCGCGACCACCAGCCCGCGCAGACGGCCCTCGCGACGCAGGTCGGCGACCTCGAGGATCGCCTCGATGGACTCCTCGCGAGCGCTCTCGATGAACGAGCAGGTGTTCACCACGGCCACGTCGGCGTCCTCGAGGCGTTCGGCGATCGCGTAGCCGTCCAGGGCCAGGCTGCCGAGCATGACCTCGGTGTCGAGCTGGTTCTTGGGGCAGCCCAGGGAGCGGAAGTGGACGGTGGCCTTGGCCATTCCGGCGGAGCTTAACGGACGGCGCGGCTCGCGGAGCCGTCCGGGAGCCTAGGGGCGCCGCTCGTGGACCAGCTCGCCATCGATGATCACGCGGGTGACGTGGGAGGTGTACTCGAACGGGTCGGCGTCGTAGAGCACGACGTCGCCCGCCTTCCCCTTCTCCAGCGAGCCGAAACGATCGTCGATGCCGAGCACCTCGGCGGCCCCCAGGGTGATGGCGCGCAGGGCCGCGTCGAACCCCATCCCGTTGGCCGCCGCGACCGCGGCCTCGAAGAGGACGAGGCGGGTGCGCGGCACGTAGCTCTCGAATCCCGAGCGGATGGCCACACGGACTCCCGCGCGCTCCAGGCGGGCCGCGTTCTCCAGGGAGGCGTTCAGGGTCTCGGGGCGCTCGACCCGCTGCATGACCGGGCCCACCAGGACGGGCGCCCCGGCCTCGCGCAGGAGATCGCTGACCAGGTAGCCCTCGCTCGCGCCGGCCAGGGCGAAGCGCAGGTTCCACTCGCGGGCGATGCGGATCGCGGTGGCGATGTCGTCTGCGCGCTCGGCGACGAAGATCACGGGGAGGTCGCCGGCCGCCGCGCGGGCCAATGCCTCCCGGCCGAGGCTCCGCTTCGGCGGCTTCTCGTCGTCTCCGCGATCCGCCCGCGTGCGTCCCGCGGCGTACTCGCGACCGCCCAGGAACGCTCGGCGCAGGATGGCCGCCGTTCCCATGCGCGTTCCGGGCGGACCCTTGTCCTGGGCGTAGGTGCGCTTCGGGGACTCGCCCAGGTTCACCACCAGGGCGGAGACCGCACGGACGGCCATCCCGTCCGCGGTCCGCCCGTGGGTCCGGAAGATGCCGGCCTGCCCGGCCACCACGTTGGCCGGGCCGGGCGACGCCTGCACCACGGTGACGCCGTGCTCGAGCTGATGGCGCAGCAGGGGCTCGCGCGGGTTGAAGGAGTCCAGCGCGCGCAGGTCCGGCTGGCTGGTCGCGGTCTTCTCGTCCTCGTCGCGATCCGCCGCCACGTTGAAGATCCCGGCCAGGCCGACGCTGGTGTGGACGTCCACCAGCCCGGGCGTCGCCACGGCGCCGCGCACCACCCGCGCGCCCTCGGGCGCCGGCGTGTCGGCGGCGGGGCCGACCCGCGCGATCCTGCCGTCCTCGATGACGATGCGACCGTCGCGAATCGGCGGGCCCGACACGGGATGAACCGTGTTCGCGTCGACCACCAGGGTCCCGGCGCCGCTCGCGAGCGGCGCCAGCGAGAGGACGCAGACCAGGGCGACGATCCGCCGCGTCACGGCAGGGGCTCCAGCGGTCCGGCAGCGAAGCCGCCGGTGGCGTAGGCGCGATCCTCCGGGTCGCTGCGGTCGAACACGCGCACGCCCTCGATCCAGGTCTCGAGCACCCGGGTCCAGACGCTGAAGGGCTCGCCCGAGAGCACCACCAGATCCGCGTCCTTGCCCTTCTCGATCGACCCCAGACGATCGTCCAGTCGCATCATCCGCGCGGCCTCGAGGGTGATCGCGCGCAGCGCGGTCTCCTCGTCCATTCCCCCGCGCACCGCCAGCGCCGCCGAGCGCAGGAACAGGCGCGAGGAGGTGATCGGGTCGTCGCTGTGGATGGCGACGCGAACGCCGGCGCGGGCCAGGCGCGCTCCGTTCTCGAAGCCGAGCCGCACCGCCTCGTGCTTCCCGCCCGGGCTGTCCACGGTGATGATCGAGGCGGGCACGCCGGCGGCGGCGATCTCCTCGGCCATCAGAAAGCCCTCGGTCACGTGCTGCAGCACCAGGTCGAAGCCGAACTCCCGGCGCAGGCGCAGGGCGGTGGCGATGTCGTCGGCGCGGTGGGTGTGGTAGTGCACCGTACGCCGTCCCTCGAGCACCTCGACGAGCGCCTCCATGTCGAGGTCGCGCTTCTCGCCCTTCTCCCGGTACTCCTGGGCGCGCACGAAGGCGTCGCGCTGCAGGGCAGCCACCGCCATGCGCGTGGTGGGCGCCTTCTTGCGCTCGGCGTAGACGCGCTTCGGGTTCTCTCCGTTGGCCATCTTCAGGCCGCCGATCGCGCCGGGGATCAGCATCTCCTCGACGGTGTCTCCGCGGAGCTTCACGTAGGCGGTCTGTCCGCCGATCACGTTGCCGCTCCCCGGCATGATGTTGGCGGTCGTCACGCCCCCCGCGAGCGCCATGCGGATCCCGGGATCGGCGGGCCAGATGGCGTCCAGGGCGCGCACGCCTGCCTGGACCGGAGCGGTGGTCTCGTTGCCGTCGGCATGGGCGGGGACCGAGGGACGCGGGTAGACGCCGAGGTGCGAGTGGGTGTCGACCAGGCCCGGCACGA
>JANQFA010000198.1 GCA_028278065.1 Myxococcota bacterium | reverse complement strand
CTGAACATGCGTCTCGAACCCATCGAGGAGCCCAGCGGCCTCATGAACCGCTTCGCCTACTGGCTGTCTCGCCGGCGCTTCGGCAAGGTGCCGTCGGTGATCCGCGTCATCTACGCCCGCTCCAGCCCGCTGGCCATGCTCGGCTACCGCATCAGCCGCTACACCGAGAAGGGAGTGACGATCGAGCCCGAGCTCACCCTGCTCGTCCAGACGATCGTCGCGGAGGCCAACGGCTGCGGCTTCTGCGTGGACATCGGGCGCGCCATCGCCATCGAGAAGAGGCTGGCGATGGAGAAGTTCGACGCCCTCGTGGAGTGGGAGACCAGCCCCCTCTTCAGCGATCGCGAGCGTGCGGCTCTGGCCTTTGCGCGGGAGGCGGGACCGGATGGCCGCGTCTCCGACCAGACCTTCGAGCAGCTGCGCAAGCACTTCGCCGAGCGCGAGATCGTCGACGTCGCCTCGGTCGTCGCGGTCGAGCGCTTCTACAACGGGCTGGCGCTGCCCCTGGGCCTGGGACCCGACGGCCTCTGCGCGCTGAAGCAGCCGCAGGCCGCCTGACACGGTGCCAGGTGGCGAAGGCAGCCTGATACCCGGCCGCGCATCCTGCTAGGGTGCGGCCATGGACGCGCCGCGACGGGTGCTGCTCTCGTGGAGCAGCGGGAAGGACAGCGCCTGGGCCCTCCACGTCCTGCGCCGCGACCCCGGGCTCGAGGTGGTCGGTCTCCTGACCACGGTGAACGAGACCTTCGAGCGCGTGGCGATGCACGCCGTGCGCGAGACGCTGCTCGAGCGCCAGGCCGAGGCGGCGGGGCTTCCCCTCTGGAAGATCCCGCTCCCCAATCCCTGTCCCAACGAGATCTACGAGGAGATCATGGGCCGGGTGGTGGCGCGCGCGCGCGACGAGGGTGTGCAGGCGATGGCCTTCGGCGATCTCTTCCTCGAGGACATCCGCGCCTATCGGGTGCGCCAGCTCGAGGGCAGCGGAATCGAGCCGCTCTTTCCGCTGTGGGAGCGGCCCACCGACGCCCTGGCGCGCGAGATGGTGGAGGCAGGACTGCGCGCGACCCTCACCTGCGTCGATCCGCGCCAGCTCGATCGCAGCTTCGCGGGGCGCACCTTCGACTCCGCGCTGCTCGCCGAGCTCCCGGACGGGGTCGATCCCTGCGGCGAGAACGGCGAGTTCCACAGCTTCGCCCACGCGGGGCCGATGTTCTCGGCGCCGGTGGCGGTGGAGACCGGAGCGGTGCTGGAGCGCGACGGCTTCGTCTTCGCGGACCTGCTGCCCGCGCGCGCGCCTACGGAGTAGGCCGCGTCTCGGACGCCTCCTCGGGCGTCTGCCGCTTGACCGTGCGCTTGCTGATCCTGCGCGTCACCTTCGGCGCCCGCGCCGCGGCGAGCTCTTCGTTGTAGCACCAGACGCAGAGGCCCGAGGCGGACTTGACGTGCATCCCCCGCTCGCACTTGGCGCACGTGTGGCTGTGACCGCTCTGCAGCAGGGAGAGGATGATGTCGCAGTTCGAGAGCATGTAGTCGCGCGGTGTTCGCATGTCCGTGAGTGGACGCCGACCGGTCCGAGGTGACGCGACGCTGTGCAGCGCACAGGCAGGTGTCGCTCCAGGACCCCGTCCGGGCGCGCCTTTCGCGTCAGGCGAGCCGCTCCATCAGGCGCTGCGCCGCGGGGAACACGACGTCCGGATCGGGGGTCGCGGCGGGCGCGTAGATCTTGTGGTCCGGCGCCACCCGAATGCCGGCCGCGGGGCGCGTCATGAGGTTGAGGAGGCGCTTCGGATCGATCCGCGTGGCGGGCCCGGCGGTCAGCACGATCTCGCCGCGAGCCCAGTCCACCGCCGCGACGCCCAGGGCGCGCGCGCGGATCTTCAGCCGGATCACCTCGACGAGCTGCAGCGCCTCGGGCGGAAGCGGGCCGTAGCGGTCCAGCATCTCGTCGCGGATGCGGTCGAGATCCTCGTCGTCCGGCGCGCTGGCCAGGCGCTTGTAGAGGACGAGGCGCTGGGAGACATCCGCCACGTAGTCGTCGGGAAGCCGTGCGGCCACGGGCAGGCGGATCTCCGGGTCCACCTCGACCTCCTTCGCGTTGCCGCGCAGCTCCTCCACCGTGTCGGTCAGCATCTCCATGTAGGTGTCGTAGCCGACCGCGCCCAGGTTTCCGGACTGCTCGGCGCCGAGCAGGTTCCCGGCGCCGCGGATCTCCAGGTCCATGTTCGCCAGACGGAAGCCGCTGCCCAGCTCGGTGAGGTCCTGGATCGCCTCGAGCCGGCGCTCGGCATCGTGGGAGAGGGCGGACTCGCCGGGGATGAGGATGTAGGCGTACGCCCGGTGCGAGCTCCGGCCCACGCGACCACGCAGCTGGTAGAGCTGGGCCAGCCCCAGGCGGTCTCCGCGGTCGATCAGGATCGTGTTGGCGCGCGGGATGTCGAGTCCGCTCTCGACGATCGTCGTCGACAGCAGCAGGTCCGCCTCGCCGTGCTGGAAGGCGAGCATCTTGTCCTCGAGCTCGCGCTCGCGCATCTGCCCGTGGGCGACGATCACCTTCACTTCGGGAACGATGCGGGCGAGGAGCTCGGCCATCGCGCCGATCGTCTGGACGCGGTTGTGTACGAAGAAGACCTGCCCGCCACGGCGCACCTCGCGCAGGATCGCCTCGCGCACCAGCTCTTCGGAGAAGCGCGAGACCTGGGTGCGGATCGAGAGGCGGTCGGCGGGCGGGGTCTCGATCACCGACAGGTCGCGCAGCCCGGTGAACGCCATCTGCAGCGTGCGCGGAATGGGCGTCGCGGTGAGGGTCACCACGTCCACCGTCTTCTTGAGCTGCTTGATGCGCTCCTTGTGGCGCACGCCGAAGCGGTGCTCTTCGTCCACCACGAGGAGGCCGAGCTCGCGGAAGACGACGCTCTTCTGCAGGAGACGATGGGTTCCGATCACGATGTCGACGTGCCCGGAGGCGAGGCCCTCCAGGACCCGGGTGGACTCCTTGCTCGTGCGGAAGCGGGAGAACGACTCGATGTGGACCGGGTGCCCGTCGAAGCGGGTGCGGAAGGTCTCCTCGTGCTGCTGGGCCAGGATCGTGGTGGGCACCAGCACGGCTACCTGCTTGCCGTCCATCACGGCGCGGAAGGCGGCACGCACCGCCACCTCGGTCTTCCCGTAGCCCACGTCTCCGCACACGAGCCGATCCATGGGTCGCGTCTTCACCATGTCGGAGAGGACGTCCTCGATGGCCGCGGCCTGATCGGGGGTCTCCTCGTAGGGGAAGGTCGCCTCGAACTCCTCGAGCAGCCGGTCGCGGGGCGAGAACGCGAAGCCCTCGGCCAGCTCGCGGGCCGCGTGCACCTTGAGGAGCTCGGCCGCCATCATGCGCAGCGACTTCTTGACCGAGCGCTTGGTCTTCTCCCAGGAGCTCCCGCCGAGCCGATCGATGCGGGGCGCGCCTCCCTCGGAGCCGATGTAGCGCTGCACCAGGTTGAGGCGATGCACCGGGAGGAAGAGCCGGTCACCGCCGTCGTACTCGAGACGCAGGAACTCGCCGAGGACGCCCGAGAGGCTCAGCTCGACGAGTCCGCGGTAGATGCCGATGCCGTGCTCGGCGTGCACCAGGGCGTCGCCGGGCTCGAGCTGACCCAGCGCCTCCACGCCCGCGGCACCGTCCTGCCAGCGCTTGCGTGCGCGCCTGCGCTGGCGGGGGCCGAAGATCTCCTCCTCGCTGACCACCGAGAGCCGCTCGATGGGAAGCGCGAATCCCTCGGAGATGCGCGCCAGGCGGATCTCGACGTGGCCGGGCCGGGACCAGCGCCAGATCGGCTGGGGGTCGCGTGCCACCCGCGTGCGTACGCCGTACTCGGCGAGGAGCGCGCGCAGGCGCTCCGCCGCGGAGAGGGAGGGAACGGCCAGGACCGTGCGCCAGTCCTCCTCGCGCCAGTGGGCGAGGGAGTCGCAGAGCGGCTCGAGGGCGTGGTCGTGGCTGCGCTCGCGGGTGAGCGCGGAGCGCAGCTCGTCGTGGGCGTAGGCGCGAACATTGAAGCGCGTCGAGCGCGGCGGAGAATCGACGCCGAGCCGATCCAGGACGACGGGGTTCCGCGCGAGCACCGCGTCCACCAGCGCGTCGGGCTCGAGCAGGAGCTCGCTGGGGGGCACTGCGGGCCGCCCGCCCTCTCGCGCCGCGTCGAAGTTGCCGAGGGCCTCGTCGAAGTAGCGCACCAGCCGCTCGCGTCCGGCGGCCAGGTCGTCGATCACGATGCGCGTATCCGGGGGCAGGAAATCCAGCACGGTCTCGACGCGGGGCTGGAGGAGGGGCGCGATGCCCTCGGCGCCGGGAGGCGCATGGCCGCGCAGGAGGGCGTCGACGAACTCGTCCACCCGCGCGGCCGGGATGCCCTGGCTGGCGGCCAGCTCGCGGATCGACTCGCTGCGCGCCACGATGAGGTCGCGATCGCCGAGGAGCTCGCGGGGTGGTGCCGCCACGACCCGGTCGAGCTTCCGCTGCGAGCGCTGGCTGGCGGCGTCGAACTCGCGGATCGACTCCACCTCGTCGCCGAGGAGCTCGATGCGCACCGGTCGCGCGCGCTGAGGCGGGAAGAGATCGAGGATTCCGCCGCGCACCGCCAGCTCGCCCCGCTCTTCCACCAGCGCCTGGCGCTCGTAGCCCGCGCCGACCAGGGTGGCGACGAGCGCATCGCGATCGATCGTCTGCCCCACCTCGAGGTGGACCGAGCGCGCGCGCACCACGTCCCGCGCGGGGACGCGCGCGGCGAGGGCGGTCCAGGGCGCCACGACCACCGGTGCGGGCCCATCGGCCGCGAGTCGGCGCGGGCCGGGTGCGGGCCCGTCGGCCGCGAGGCGGCGCGGGCCGGGTCCGGGCGTGACGCCCTGCGGTGTCGCCGAGGCGAGCCAGCGGTAGAGCACGTCCATGCGCTGTGCGACGACGAAGGGCTGCGGAGAGAAGCGATCGTAGGGCGGTGTGTCGTGGCGCGGAAAGACGCGCAGGCGTCCCGCACCCTCGGCCTTCTCGCCGAGCGTGGCGCGCAGATCGTCGAGGAGCGCATCGCCCGCCTTGGCGGTGGCGCTGAGGAAGAGGACCGGGCGCTCGCCATGGGCCTCGACCAGCCGCGCGCCCAACGCCGCGCGCGCGGCTCCGCGCAGTCCGGCCAGCGCCACCGGCCCCCCGCGCGCGCTCACCGCGTCGAGCACGCGCTCGAGGTCGCCGGGTGCCTCGAGGGCTGCGGTCGCCTCGTAGAGGGCCTCTCCCATCGGATCCGTCTCTCCAAACACAGCTGGCCCCGAACCCTCCTCCATGGGGAGGGGGTCGAGGCTTCGATCGAGCCGCCGAGTCTAGCTTCTGGGGTCGGACTCCGGGCGCGCGGGCTTGAATCCCGCTAAGACGAGCGCCGGCCCGGGCGCTGCGACGCCGCGGCGACGAGCGCCGCGCCGGCCAACGCCAGCAGCAGGGCCGCTCCGGGCTCGGGGATGCGCAGGTCGAGGGTGGCGTGCAGCACCAGATCCGGGGGCGAACCGGGGTCTCCGAACACGGTGATCGGCGTGACGAGCTGCACCAGGCGGGCGCCGCCCGCGCTGACCGTGTCGAAGCCCTGGAGGACCCGGGTGGTCGCTGCTCCGCTCGGGGTGAGGAACGCCTTGGAGACGGTGCCCGTCGTCCAGACCCCGGTCAGGGTGCTCAGGATCGACACCGTGTTGGGCGGGAAGGAGAAGGTCCCGCCGTTGCCGATCAGCCAGAGGGGGAACGGGATGGTGACCAGGGGCGGAGGACCGCCGAAGCCGATGGATCCCGAGGCCTGGAGCTGGACGAAGAAGGCGCCGAAGCCGCCTCCGGGCCCGTCGCCGGGCGCGAAGGTCCCTGGGGCCAGGGGCCCGCTGACACCGAGCTGGACGATCGGGGCGGGTCCGGCCACTGGCCGGGTCTCCGAGAACGAGAGCAGACCCGCGGGCAGCGCGATGGATCCGTCGGGAGCCACCTCGGCGCTGCCCGAGCCGGACGTGCCGAATGTCTCACCGAGGAAGACCAGGGACAGGGTCGCGTGGACCGGCATGGGTGCGGCCGCCGCGGCTGCGGGCCCGAGGAGGAGGGTGGCCGCGAGTGCGGTCGCCACCACGAGCGCCGGCGGAGCGAGTCGCGGGGGTGTTCCCATGGGAAGCCTCGACACCCCTCGCCCGGTTCCATTGGACCGCCAACGGGTGCGATCGTCAAGCGGGACGGATCGCGTCCACCAGCGAGAGCGTCTCGGCGGCGAGACGGGGCCAGGCGTGGCGGCGTTCGAGGAGGGCCCGGCCCGCAGCGCCGATCCGGTCCGCCAGCTCGCGATCGCGCAGCAGCTGCCTCACGTGGCCGGCCCAGACCTCGGGCCCGTCCCCCCGCTCGAGCAGCAGCGCGCTCTCGCCGTGGGTGAAGCCGTCCGCCACCTCGGCCCGCGCAATCACGGGGCGTCCGGCCTCGATGTAGTTGAGGAGCTTGATCGGAAAGCCGCCGGGGATGCGTCGCGGAAGGAGGCAGACCCCGGCCGCGAAGGTGAGCAGGCGCGTCGTGGGTGCGTCGGCCGTGATGACGCGCAGCGGGGACGGCGCGTGTCCACGTGGGTCGTGCGTCACGACCACGAAGGGAACGTCGGGCGCCTGCTCCGCAGCGGCGGTCAGATCGGGGAGCTCCTGGTAGCGGTCGAGGTTTCCGGCGTAGAGCGCGTAGCTTGCAGGCTCGAGTCCATGGCGGGCGCAGGCTTCGTGCAGCTCCGCGTCATCCGGAGCCGGCTCGGGGTCCAATCCGGGCGGGATCACCCGGAGCGGGCCCCGCGCGTCCCGGGCCAGCGCCGCGCGGGCCGCCTCGCACAGGGCCAGGGTCGCATCGACGCGGCGCGTCAGGAAGCGATCGAGCACAAGGCCGGTGCGGGCCAGGGTGCCGTGCGCCGCCGGCGGCCCGTAGGCCGGGAGCTCGTGGCGCCAGAGGGCATGGGCGACATGGATCACGGGTATCCGAGTCATGCTGCGAGCCGCCAGCGCCACCAGGGCCGCCTCCGCGTTGTGGGCCAGCACCGCATCGATGGCGGCCCTGCGTGACGCGCGCAGCAGAGCGCGCGTCAAGGCGGCATCGGCGAACGGCTTCATCGCGCTGGGTCCAGCGCGGAGCCGCCGCGGCGCCAGCACCCGCGGTACGTCGGCGTGGGTCAGCGTCGAGACCCGCGCTCCGGCCTGGCGCAGGGCGGCGGCCTGCTCGGCGAAGTAGACCTGGGAGCCCTGGGGCACCGGGAAGGG
>JANQFA010000195.1 GCA_028278065.1 Myxococcota bacterium | reverse complement strand
CGAGGAGCTGGCCCGCTGGTTCGCGAACGCGCACCACGCCCTGGCGAAACGAGCCGCGCGCGCGACCGCGCACCACGCCCTGGCGAAGCGAGCCGCGCTCGCGAACGCGCACCACGCCCTGGCGAAGCGAGCCGCGCGTTCGGCGTCCACGTCGGAGGTGCGCTGCTGGCCGCACCACTTCGACCTGGCTCTCCTGCACACCCTCGCGAAGGACGCGGAGGGAAGCCCGGCGAAGACGATTGGGGTCGGGCTGTCACCGGGCGACGACGCCTACGCAGAGCCGTACTGGTACGTGTCTCCGTGGCCCTACCCCGAGGCGCGCGACATCCCGGCGCTCGGGGCCGCGGGCCATTGGCACACGGCGGGCTTCACCGCGGCGGTTCTCACCGCGTCCGAGCTCGGGGATGGCGAGGCGGAGGCTCAGGAAGAACGGGTCGACGCCTTTCTCGACGAGGCTGTCCGGGTGAGTCGCCATCTCGCGGGCGTCCCGAGCGGCTGATCACGCGGGCGTCCCGAGCGGCTGATCACGCGGGCTCGCCGGGTTCGCGCTCACCCGCAGGGGGTGTCGTCCACCACGAGCGTCCGCATCTCCGGCTTCCGCTCGGCCTCCGTGAGCTCCTCGAGCGAGCGGCCAGCGGTCTCGGGGTACCGCGCCAGCACCACGATCGGCATGGCGAGACCGGCGAGCGCGATCGCCTTGACGAGCGGCCAGTACGAGCCCGTGAGCGGAAACGCCAGGGAGACGAGCGCGAGCCCGACGGCGCCGCCCAGTGTGGTAGCCAGCGACGCGAGGCCGGCCGCCGTGGAGCGTGCGGCGGTGGGGAAGATCTCCTTCCCATAGGTGTCGCCGACCACGTCCGTGGCGACCGAGCAGAACGTCCAGACGACGAAGATCAGTGCGGTGGCTGGGCCCAGGATCGTGTAGAGGGCGACGGCGGTCAGCGGCTCGAGCACCGAGAAGAGCACGAAGGCGGGACGCCGGCCGTGTCGATCGCTGAGCCAGCCCACGAGCGCGTGCCCGCTGAGGCCGAGCGCGCCGCCGAGGAGCGCAGTCGCGGCGAGGCGCTCGGGCTGCCAGCCCTGGACCTCCTGGAGGTACTTCGGCAGGAAGAAGTCGACGGGCGCGTTCGACAGGCCCCAGACGAAGGCCACGATGCACACCGCCAGCAGGCGGGCGGGGTGGCGCTGCCACAGCAGTCTGACGGGCGCCATCCACTCGCGAGGGCGAAGGCCGCCGGGCGCAATCCAGTCGCGCAGGCTGCCGGTGGCGGCTCGCGGCCTCTCGAGCGCAAAGCGGCGCGTCTCCGGCAGGCGGCGGCGCAGCAGCCCGAGGACGAGGAGCGGCAGCACGCCGGCCCCGTACAGGCCGCGCCAGCCGAAGGGCACGTGCTCGATGAAGCCGAACAGCAGCAGCGCAGCGCCGTGGCCCAGAGCCGCGAGGGTCCCGAGGAGCCCGATGCCCAGGCCGCGGTTGTGGGGACGGAGCTCCTCGACGACCACGACCATGGCGAGGAGGATCTCCGCAGTCATGAAGACCCGGGCCAGCAGCTGACAGGCCACCAGCGCGGTGTAGCCCGGGACGAGGGCCGTCGCGGCCGTGCACAGCGTGTAGCCGGTGATCGTGGCGAGGAGCGTGCGACGCCGTCCGATCCGGTCGGCCACGACGAGCACCAGGACGGCCGGCGCCGCTCCGAGGCGCACGAGGGAGCCGACCGTCCCGAGGCTGGCTTCGGGAATCGCCAGACTCTCCTGGATCTGGACGAGCAGCAGCGCGAGGAGCGCTTGATCGTACTGGTTGAAGAACGAGGCTGCGCCGAGCAGGAGCAGGAGCCGGCGCTCCCGGGCATCGAGGACCGGGCCCGCCATCACGCGAACGCCCGCACCAAGGTCTCCGAGAGGCGAGCGAAGCGATCCGGGGCGAAGGGCGCCAGCGCCGGGAACCAGAGGGCCGTGATGCCGAGCTCGGCGAGCTCCTCGATGCACTTTGAGACCGCGTCGGGCGAGCCCACCGGGAGCTCCGTCCGGATGACCTCGGCGGGAAGGAGCGTGTCCCGGGTCAGGAACTCCACGACGGCGTCGACGGCCGCCGGGTCGTCGTCCACGAACAGCGGGACGTGGAGCGTCTTCTCGATGGTGTCGTAGTCGCGGTCCACGGCGTCGCAGTGGCGTCGCAGGACGTCGAGACAGCGACGGACCCGCGAGACAGGGCCCATGAGGTTCGCCGCGTCGGCGAAGCGGGCCGCCGTGCGCAGCGTGCGGCGTTCGCCGATTCCACCGATCACGAGGGGAGGGCGATCCTGTACGAAGGACGGCGCAAAGGACGCGTCCTCGAGCTGGTAGTGGGCCCCGTGAAAGGACACCGGTCCCCGGCTGTCGAGCACGGCGCGCCAGAGAGCCGCGGCCTCCTCGAGCCGATCCTGGCGCTCGCGCATGGAGCCGAGGTGGATTCCGAAGGCCCGGTGCTCCGCCTCGTGCCAGCCGGCTCCGATCCCGACGTAGAGACGGCCGCAGCTCACGTGATCGATCGTGGCGGCCATCTTGGCCAGGAGGGCGGGGTGGCGGAAGGTGTTGGCCGAGACGAGTACGCCGAGTCGGAGGCGCTCGGTCGCCTGTGCGGCGGCCGCGAGCAGGCTCCAGCTCTCGAAGCAGGCCGTGTGCGGGGAGAGCTCCTCGACCGGTTGGACCAGGTGGTCCATGAGCCAGATGCTCTCGAAGAGCGTCTCGCGGTCGAGGAAGCGCCAGAAGGCGAGGAGATCCTCGTAGCTCGTACCGGCCTGCACCGTCTGGATTCCGAATCGCATCGTCTAGACCTCCTGGCTCGAGATGCGGGAGCTGCGGAAGGCGCGGGGCTGGTTGGCCGCGAGGATGCCGCCCGGGTGCGCCCGCTCGGGCGGCGCGATCCGGAGGTCGCGGCGCACGCAGACCAGCGGGCGCACCAGCCAGTCCTCCCAGGGAACGACGGCGAGCCAGCGCGCGGCGGGCCTGCTGCCGGTCTCGCCGAGCTCTGGTCGGGGCGGTGTGCTGCGGTCCATGGGGTCCTCCTTCGCTGCCCGGAGGGTCCGCCCTTTCGCCGCACCAGTCCTGATGGAGTTCTTTCCGTTTTCTTGTGATTCCCAAGGCCCCGAGGGGGCGGCCCCGCAGGGTTAGACTGGTCGACCGGAGGCAGGGATGGCCAGGGTGCAGGTGTTCGGCCCGTTCCGGCTCGAGGGCGAGCTGTTCGAGCTCCGCCGCGCGGGCGAGCCCGTGAAGCTCGCCCCGAAGGCCTTCGATCTGCTCGTCCACCTCGTGCGCCATCGCGATCGCGTCGTGACGAAGGCAGAGCTTCTCGATGCGCTCTGGCCCGGCGAGCACGTGACCGAGGGCGTGCTTCCGGCCCAGGTGAACGCCATTCGCAAGGCACTCGGAGACGAGCGCGGCGATGCCCGCTTCGTGCAGACGGTGCACGGCCGCGGCTATCGCTTCGTGGCGGAGGTCGAGGAGACCGAGGCCAGCGCGGCCGCGGGCGACGCAGAGACGCACGCACCGCCCTTCGTGGGTCGCGCGGCGGTGCTGGACGAGCTGACCGCCGACCTCCTGGCCGCCCAGGAGGGGCAGCCGAGCCTCGTCTTCGTGGCCGGGGAGCCGGGCATCGGAAAGACGCGCACGACGCAGGAGCTGGCGCGCCGCGCGCGGGAGCGGGGCTTCGCCGTGCTCGAAGGACGCTGCCCGGAGGCCGCGGGAGCCCCTGCCTTCTGGCCCTGGGTGCAGATCCTGCGTCTGGCTGCCGACGGGCTCGACGACGAGGCCCTGCGCGCGGCGCTGGGACCGGGTGCCGAGGATCTGGCGCACCTCGCGCCGGAGCTGCGCAGGCGGCTCCCCGACCTGTCGGAGCCCCACGCGCTCGACTCGGACGAGGCGCGCTTCCGCCTCTTCGACAGCGTCGCGGAGTTCCTGCGCAGCGTCAGCCGACGTCGCCCGCTCCTCGTCGTCCTCGAGGACCTGCACCGCTCCGACGAGCCGACCCTTCTCCTGCTGCGCTTCCTCTCGTCCCAGCTGGGCGAGGCCGCGCTCCTTCTCCTGGGAACCTATCGCGATGTCGAGCTGCGGCGAACACACCCGCTCGCCAGGAATCTCGCCGAGCTGGCACGGGCGCCGCGCTTCCGCCGCATCACCTTGCGGGGCCTGGGGGAGGAGGACTGCACACGCTTCGTCGCGGCCCACGCGCAGGGTACGCCGCACCCGCGCCTCGTGCGGAGCATCTTCGAGCTCACCCAGGGAAACCCCTTCTTCCTGCACGAGACGGTTCGCCTCCTCGCTGCCGAGGGGCGACTCGAGAGACCGCTCGACGAGGTGGCGTTGCCCCAGGGCGTCCGTGAGGCCGTGGGCCGGCGCCTCGACACCCTCGACGATTCGTGCAACGAGCTGCTTCGGCGCGCAGCCGTGGTGGGGCCCGAGTTCGGGATCGCGGTGCTCGAGCTGGTCGCCGATGTGCCTCGTGAGCGCGTGCTCCGGATGCTGGAAGAGGCGCGCGGCGCGGGCCTCGTCACGGACGCGGGGCTGCCCCCGGGACGCTTCGCCTTCGCCCACGTCCTCGTGCGCGACACCCTCTACGAGGAGGTCCCCGGGCCCGAGCGGATCGCGCTTCACCGGCGCGTGGGTGAGATCCTGGAGACCCTCCATGGACCCCGGGCAGGCGATCACGCCGCCGAGCTGGCGCATCACTTCTACCGGGCGGCGCCCGGCGGAGAAGCAGCGCGCGCAGTCGCGTGGAGCGTGCGTGCGGCGGAGCAGGCGCTGGCGAAGCTCGCCTTCGAGGAGGCCGTCGCGCTCTACGAGCGTGCACTCCAGGCATTGCTCCTCGACGTGCCCGTGGACGAGGAGCAGCGCTGTGAGCTGTGGATCGGGCTCGGGCGCGCGCAGCGTCTCGCAGGGCTCCGTGAGGCGGCGCTGGCATCCCTGCGCGGAGCGGCGGACGTCAGTCGGCGTCTCCGCCGCAGCGATCTCCTGGCACGGGTCGCAGTGACCTGGCCTCCGACCCTGGGGCGCCAGATGGTCGTGTGGAACGCCGACTATCGGCCCCTGGTCGAAGAGGCGGCCGCCGCGGTGGATCCCGGCGCGCTGGCCGAGCGTGCACTCCTGATGAGCGCCCTCGCCATGACGCCTCCCGACAGCGACTCGATGGAGCGCCGGGACACGCTCAGCCGCGAGGCCCTGGTCCTCGCCCAGCGGTCGGGGGACGCCGTCGCGCTCTCGCGCGCGCTCGAATCGCGCTTGTGGGCGCTGGTCGCGCCCGAGGAACAGGAAGAGAGGCTCGCGCTGACCAGTGAGATGATCGTCGTCGCGGACGGAGCCGGGTCCAAGCCGATGTCCTTCGATGCGCGGGAGCACCGCGTGCGCTCGCTCGTGGCGCTGGGGCGACTCGTCGAGGCTGACGCGGAGGTGGACGTCTGCGGGGCCCTCGCCGAGGAGCTGCGCCTTCCCACCTACCGGCTCTCCGTGGGTCGCTTTCGCATGATGCGAGCGATCTGCGACGGCCGGCTCGACGAGGCCGCCCGCTGGATCGAGACGTGCAGCCGCTGGTCGGAGCAGGTGGACGACCCGGACCAGGAGATGATGCGTCTTCTCTGGGTCGTGTGGATGGCGAGCCTGCGCGGAGAGCTGGCGAGGCTCCAGCCCTACTTCGAGCCCTTCGTGCGCCAGAGTGAGTGGATCGGCCCTCCCACGCGGGTCTTCGTGGCCTGGTTCTACGCGCAGCTCGGTCGTCCTGAGGACGCGCGGCGCCATCTCGAGGAGCTCGGGTGCGGGCGTTTCGGCGCGTTGGCCCGTGACGAGGACTGGTTCATCACCGTCGCGCTCGCCGCCGAGGTCTGCGCCGAGCTGGCTGACCGCGAGGTGGCCGAAGAGCTCATCGACCTGCTCGCTCCGCATGCCGCGCGCAACGTCATGCACCTGCACATGCGGCACTACCTGGGATCGGCGAGCTACTTCCTGGCGCGCCTAGCGACTGCGGTGGAGCGGCCGGCCGACGCCGGGACGTGGTTCGCGGAAGCCGTCGCCGCCAACGAGCGGCTGGGCGCCCGGCCGGCGCTGGCGCGCACCCGCTACGAGTGGGGCCGCTGGCTCGAGGGGCGTGGGCGCTCCAGGGCAGAGCGCGAACGGGGCCGCGATCTCGCCCAGGACGCCGAGCGGCTCGCCCGGGAGCTCGGGATGGGGCCACTCGGGGTGGCGCGCCGCCGTCGCGTCTCGATCTAGCTCTCTACGGCGTGTCGAGTGTCGCGAGCAGGGTGGCCGTCTCGGCCACGAGAGGCTCGACGAGCGCCTGGGCCTCGCAGCTTGCGAAGAGCCCCGGCCCCCTGCCGAAGAAGGCCCAGAGCCAGCTCCAGCCATTGCCATTCCCGTCGTCGCATCCCTCGAGCTGGGGCAGGACCCAGTTGGTCAGGATCAGCTCGGCCACGTCGTAGCTGCCGCGTTCCGAGAGCCACGCGGCCAGCCCCAGCCAGAAGTCGAGCAGGCGCTTGCCGAAGGGGCGCCGGAAGTCGGCGCTGGAGAGGCCGGCCGCCGCCTCCAGCAGCTCGTCGAAGGACCAGCCTGCGAGCTGGCTCGCGCTCGCGGTGAAGTAGTCGTGGAAGTCGATCGTCAGCTCGCCCTGGGGTGAGCGCACGCCGTCGGAGAAGTCCGTCAGGTCGTCGGGATCGTTGGCGAAGCCGACCGCCCAGAGCTGCTCCCAGTCGAGGATGTTCTCGAAGCCCGGCGGTCGCTCTCCGTGGAAGAGGTCGTCGAGGTACTGCTCGTAGTAGGCGCGCTCCTCGGGCGTGTCGAAGTCCGGGTGCTGGAGCAGGAAGCCGTCGGGGATGTCGTCGGAGCGCTTGAACGCGATCTCGAGGAAGAAGAGGTAGAGCTCCTCGGTCGCGCCGAGGACGTCGATGACCTGGTCCCGCTGGTCCCAGGCGAGGTAGATGGTCTCCACGTAGTGGTCGATGGTCGAGCGGGTTCGCTCCAGGGTCGGGGAGTAGGTGTCGAAGCGGAAGGCGCCGGCCTCGAAGTCCAGCTCGTAGAGGCGCAGCCAGCCGTCGCCGCCGTTCCGGGTGCTCTGGTAGTCGGTCAGGATCTGGATCACCAGCTTCGCCTGGTCGTTCAGCCCGTCGAGGCGCAGCCACTCCGCGTGGAAGTGGCCCGCGTGGATCATCAGGATGTTGGGGTGCTCGGTGACGAAGTCGTGGAAGAGGTCTTCCGCGCCGGTGGGATTCACGACGGCGGAGACGGGGCTCTGGGGCAGGCTGATGTCGCCCAGGATCGTGGGCACCACCTCGTCGTAGCGGCCCCCGGCGAGCTTGAAGTCGTAGAGGTAGCGGTGGGTCCCGATCACGAAGATCGTGTCCGGATTCTGCTCCACGAAGTCGTGGGCCCAGGCGACCTCGGAGGCCGGGTGATCGATGCTGAAGTTCAGGAAGCCGATCTTGTAGCGGTTGTGCTCGAGGACCTGGACGTTCGCACCGCCGCCAGGGGAATGCGCCGTGTACCACGGACGGTCCTCGAAGTGCTGGGGGCCGAAGTAGTCCAGGTAGTTCCGGGCGTAGTCCGGCGGATGGTTGTCGTCGTGGTTTCCCATCACCGTGCCGTGGGGGATGTCGGCGTCGAGGAGCCGGTCCATCGCGGCCTTCGCGCGCTCCCACTCGGCGATGTCGTTGCCGTCCTGCACGATGTCGCCCAGGTGGCCGACGTAGCGGATGCCGAGCGCCTCCTGCATCTCGACGATCCAGCTCGTCTGGTCGAGGAAGATGGCGCCCGTCCCGCGCGGATCGGTGACGGCAGGCGTTCGCCCCGGCTCGGGGAAGCGATTCTCGGCGTAGACCTGGGTGTCGGGCAGGGAGACGAAGCGGAAGGGCTCGGCCCCGGCCGCTGCGGCGACCAGGGTGAGCAGGGCGACGAGGGGGGCGATCCGGGCGACGGGAGCGGCAACGATCACAGGCAACCTCCTGTCTCCGGGGGCGAACTCCGTGCTCGACCCGATTCGAGTCGAGGGCGCGTCTCCGGGGCGGGGGCACATCGCATCAACGGTGCACGAGAGCATCGTACCTCCGGAGGGTGCGTTCGTCTCGACGCAATGATGGAGATTTCCGTGCGTCCGACCGAAGTGCGACGCCCCCGACCGCCGGACCGTCCGGCTGCCGGGGGCGTCTTCTGCTCCCCCCACAGGAGCGGGAAGCGGGGGAAGATCGCCGACTAGCGGCCTGGGTCGGCCAGGCGCGCGCGCAGCGCGCCGAGGCGCGCGCCGAGGGCGCGGTGGTGTCGCTCGAGCAGGCTGGCAGCCACCACCGTGGCGATGCCCAGTGCGGCGAGAGCCGCCCAGGGGCTCAGCGCGTAGAGCTCCGCCGCGTAGCGCAGGTGGTAGAGCAGCCCGAACGCCACCGCGGCGCCGCCCGTCACGAGGACGCCGCGCTGCTCCGCGGCGTAGCCGTAGGCGGTGGCCAGGATGGCGGTCGCCAGGCAGGCCACGCTGGAGAGCACGCCGGGGAACAGCACGAGCTGGAGCGCCATGCCGCCCGCGGCGACCATCGCGGCCAGGCTGCGCATGCGCGCGCCGTCGCCGGCCGCGCGCAGCGACATGGCCGCGTACACGCCGGCCGTCGGCAGACACGCCAGGGGCAGGAGGGCCGCCTCGGGACCGCCGAAGGTGTCGAGGACTCCATGGGCCAGGTGCCAGCAGGCCAGGCCCGCGGGCACCAGCGCCAGGTGCTGGAGCGCATCCACGTCGAGGTTCCGACCGGCCGCCAGCGGGGCCAGCTTGAAGAGCAGCGCCGCCAGGCTGGCCGCGCATGCGGCCACGAAGAGCGCCGAGGGCTCGTAGAGGTTCAGCGTGCGCCCGATCAACACGACGAAGGGAACGCCCATCAGGAGCCGCACGAAGCGGCCCTCGAGGGTGCGCAGACCCTGGGCCGGCTGCAGGAAGCGCCGGTCGAAGAAGAGGCAGCCCATCAGGAGCACGAGCGCCAGCACGCCGATCACGTCGGCGTTCCGGGTCGGGACGAGCAGTGCGGCGTTGGCCAGCACGTAGGCGGCGGTGAGCCGCTTCGCCTCGGGCCGGGCAAGCGTCAGGAAGGCCGTCCAGCAGACCGGCACCAGGACCGCGACCCCGATGGCCGCGGTCAGCAGGGCCGCCGCCGGGTGCGGCGCCGAGAAGTGCGCGTAGTCGGGATAGGCGACGAAGCCCGAGAGCCAGGGGAACTGGGAGTAGAGCAGGGCGCCGAGTACCGTGAAGTGCACGGGCACTGCCCCGGCCGCGAGACCGAGGAAGGTGCGCGCCCCCTTCTCTTCACGGATGCGCAGGCCGCAGAAGAAGCCGGCCACCGTGAGCGTTCCGGTGAAGGCGAGGAAGTGGTAGTAGCGGGCCAGGTCGTCCGCGCGCTCCCAGCTCTGGAGCATGAAGGTGAAGGCGGCCACCACGAGCACGGCTCCGCCGATCCAGCGCAGCAGGCGCGGCAGATCGGTGAGCCGGCCCTCGGAGCGCGTGCGTGCGCTGCGGCGCGCCTCGCGGCGCGCGTCGTCCGCAGCCAGCGCCTCGTCGATCTCTCCGCAGACCGTCTCGACCGGAGCGCCGGTCTCGAGGACGTCGGGTGCTCGTCGGATGTGGGGGTCCATGGTCTCCTCCCTTCGTGTCGGGTTGGTTCACGTCTCGGGCCGTCGGGCTACGAGACGCCCTCCTCGTTGGCGGCAGATCCGTCGCGCAGCAGGTCGTCCAGGTCGGCGCGCAGGGTCTCGCGCTCCTCGGCGCTGGAGAGCTCGAGCTCCAGCTCGTCCTCCTCGCCCAGGGCGCAGTCGAGGTCCGTCTCGTTCACGCTGACCTTCACCTCCCAGCGCTCGAGGATGTCGTCGACCTCGGCGAGGCGGCGTCCGTCGTCCTGGTGGGCGGCCGCCAGCGCCTCGGCGCGGGACTGGCGCGTGCGCAGGAGGTTGCGCTGCTGCACCAGGCTCTCGATGCGGCCGTCGATGCCCTGGATGTCGCGGGTGAGCTGGCCCTCGATGCGCTCGTGCTCGCCCGTCTGCACGACGAGCTGCTCGCGCTCGCGCGCGGCGCGCTTCATGCGCCGCACGCACTCGAGCGCGCGCTCCTCGTCCTCGCCGCCGATGCGCCGGGCGCGCTCGCGCCAGCGGCGCTCGGCCTCCTCGAGCTCGGCGCAGCGGCGCTGCATGCGCCGACCGTCCTCGCGCACCCGCGCGAGCTGCACCTTGGCGCGGGCGCGGGACTCCTTGGCGTCGCGGATGGCCGCGCTCACCAGGGCGTCGTGGTTCTCGATCTGCCTCACCATCGAGTCGATCCGCGAGGCGAAGCCGCTGGTCCAGCGAAAGAACAGGCTCATGAGGGTCTCTCCGTTCCGGCATCCAGTTGCCGTCCGAGTGGAGCCAGGAGCAGGAGGCGTGCCAGCCCGGTACGCCTCCCTGAAACCCCAGCAGTGGCAGTGGAGTGGGCGTGGAGCTGCGCGTCCGACCTCGGCTGCTCCGGCCGAGGGCGGCCGTCACTGGATGCAGGCCGACCGGCAGCGGTTGCCCGGTCGCTGGCGGAGGCGTGCGCCTAGGCGGAGTCGAGCCGCGCCAGCAGCTCGGGGTCGAGCTTCGCCTTCACCGTGCGCCAGTCGAGGCCGAGGCGGCGCCCGGCCTCCTCGTAGCTGCCGGTCGCCGCGTAGACCCGCGTGCAGTACTCGCGCAGCAGCTCCTCGGCGCTGAGCTCGCCGGCGCGCAGGGCCGCGGCCAGGGCGTCGTCCGGCCGTCCGCCGGTCAGGTGCGGGGGAGGCGTGTACTCGCCGCGGATCAGCACGTTGCGCACGCACTGCTCCAGCTCGCGCACGTTGCCCGGCCACGCGTAGCCGGAGCCGAGGCGCTCCTCCACGAAGGCCACGACTTCGCGGGTCAGGGCCGGGGCGTCGTCTTCGCCCACGATGCGCCGGGCCAGCAGCGCGATCAGCCCCGGCAGCTCGCCTGGCGAGTCGGCGATCTGCTCCCGCAACGTGGGGGTACGGATCACGTCGGCGCAGAGGCGGTAGTAGAGGTCTTCGCGGAAGCGACCGTCGGCGATCTCGCCGGGCAGGTCGCGGTTGGTGGCGGCGATGAGCTTGCCCGAGAAGACGCGATCCTCGGTCTCGCCCACCCGCTGGAAGCGGCGCGCCTGGAGCACGCGCAGGAGCTTCACCTGGAGGTGTGCCTCGAGCTCGCCGATCTCGTCGAGGAAGACGCTGCCCAGGCTGGAGCAGCTCTCGAGCCAGCCCTCGCGATCCTCGAGTGCGCCGGTGAACGAGCCCCGCCGGTGGCCGAAGAGCTCGCTCTCGATCAGCGTGGCCGAGAGGGCAGAGACGTTGACCGCGTGGAACGACGCGCTCGGGCTCGTGGCGAAGGAGGCCGACCGCTCGCGGAAGGGGATGTAGCGGGCGAGCCCGATGGCCCGAGCCACCAGCTCCTTGCCGGTTCCGGACTCCCCGAGGATCAGCGTGGTGACGTCGCCCATGCGCTCGTAGAGCGCGCGACCGTAGCGCTCGCTGTCGTGGGTGAAGACCGACTGCCAGACGGCTGCGCGCAGGCGTGCCGCCGGGAGGGAGCCGCCCTGGATCCCGCGGAAGGTGCCCTCGAAGGCGCGCCGGATCTGGTAGCCCCACGCGAACAGGTGTCCGGGCTGCACCTCACCGGGGAGACGCACCCCCGGGACGCGGAGGAAGTGGCGGAAGTCGTCGCGGAAGCGCGCGTAGCCGGCCACGCGTCCGGTCACCGGCTCGCCGCGCCGGTCGCCCTCGATGAGCGCCGCGAAGTCGTCCAGACAGCGGTAGTAGAGCAGGTAGAAGACGAGGCCCCGGTAGGCGCGCAGATCGTCCGCCGCGGCGTCGGCGCCCGCGGCGAGCCGC
>JANQFA010000169.1 GCA_028278065.1 Myxococcota bacterium | reverse complement strand
CGCGGCGTCGCGCGGGCCGCAGTCCTCCGGATCGACGCGCCCGCCGGGAAAGGCCATGTGCCCCGACCAGGGATCGAGCGGGTGCTCCGCCCGCTCGATGAAGAGCACCTCGGGCAGCGCCGGCTCGCCGCGCAGCACCATGGCCACCGCGGCGCGCCGCGGCGCCTCACGCAGGGCAGGCCGGTGGGACGAGAGCCCGCTCCGGATGCGGTCCAGATCGATCACGCGGGGCAGGATACCGCTCCGCGTCAGGGCGCTACGTCGGCCGGCTCCCCAGGAGCAACCCCGCGCCGCTCGTCGCGGATCCTCTGCCAATCCTCCCCGAGGAGTGTGCGGGTCACTTCCTTGCGGCGCTTCAGCCACGCCCGGCCGTGCTCCCAGTCGAAGCGGACGGTGAATTCCTGCAGGACGTCGTAGCCGAGGATGGAGTCGTCCGGGCCCGCCCAGTTGTAGTGACCGCGCGGGGCCACCAGCAGTGGCACGCCCTCGAGAACCAGCGATCCGATCTCGACCCGGGCGGCCTCGCCCAGCTTCTGGGCCACCGGCCCGGCGATCATCTCCGCCGGCACCTCCCCCAGGTCGGGCACGATCCCGGCCTTCTCCGCGATGCGCCCGTCCACGGTCAGCGAGAAGGGGCTCCCCGTGTCGACCAGGAACTTCACCGGCTGCCCTTCGACGCGCACCTCGAAGATCGGACGCTTGCCCGTCAGGCGCATGGGCACCACGGTCTCGTCCTCGCCCTCCACGCTCTCGGGCACGGCGTAGCGGTCCGGATCGAAGAAGCGCACGCGACGGCGGTCGAAGTCCAGCTCGACCACGTACTCCTCCAGGAATCCGCAGCCCAGGAGCCCGTACTCCCAGCCCATCCGGGTGCCGGTATCGCTCGAACGGGTATCCACCCAGAAGTAGAGGTCACGACCCAGGACGGTCTTGCGCTGGTAGGGACGCTGCTTGGTCCGCTTCACGCGCACTCCCGCCTCGCGGGCCGCCAGGGGGCTGAAGACGGAGTCGGATGCCCCCGTGTCCAGGAGGATGCGTAGGCGGCGCGAGTTCTCGGGTGGCGCCAGGTCGACGTAGATGCGGTTCGTCTTCTCCCCCAGGAAGGGGAGCTCGGCCACCAGTGCCTCCTCGGGCGGCTCGTGGGCGACCGCCGGGGGACAGGCCAGGACGAGGAGGAGGAGGAGCGCACCGAGTCGGACGTGCATCGCGACCTCTCAGGGAACCGCGCAGTCCAGTGTCACACGGACCAGCCGTTCCCGAAAACCCCCTTCGTCGCGGCTCCGCTGACCCAGGACCAGCCAGGTCCCGTCGGGCGATGACGTCACCCCCGTCGGCGTCCCCCAGCCGGCGGCCTCGCCCAGGTCCACCCGGGACAGCACCCCTCCCGTCTCGCCGGCCACGAGCAGCGTCCCGCCGCCTCTCGGCCGGGCGGCGCTCGCGCGGGGGAGCGCACCCAGCAGGAAGCCAGTTGCGGGCGGAAGGCCCCCCAGCCCCGCGTCGGCGTCGCTGCGCACCACGGCCGTGCGTCCGGCGTCGGCCGAGAAGGCGACGCCGAGCACGCCCTCGCCCAGCCCCGCCGACTCGCCCGTCGCCGGGTCGAGGCTCTCGCCGCTGAGGCCCGCGAACGGGTTTCCCGCTCCCGAGGCGAGCACGCGCGCATCGGGCGACCAGGCCAGCGGCGCGATCCAGCGCGCGCCGCCCGCAACCACGGCGTTGGGCTCCGCCAGCAGAAGCGCCCCATGGCCCGTGCGGAAGCGGGCCGACACCACGGAGAAGCGGCCGCCCTCGTGGCGGGACCAGAGCAGGGATGCGCCGCCGGGTGCCACCAGGGCGTGATCGTCGCGCCCCGGGTGGTAGGTGAGCCGCCGCGCCGCGTGCCGGGGGCCGCCGGCCGGCGTGCGCATGTGAAACAGCTCGGTGTTCGCGGGGGCGAGCGGACTCCCGTGGCGATCGCTGTCGAACACGATCGCACGACCGTGCTCGCTCGGCGCAGGTCGCCGGTTGTTGCCGGCCTCCTCGCACGTGACGCAGGCCACCTCCCCCGAGGCCAGGTCGAGGCTGTGTACCTGGCGGCGACCACTCACCTCGGCGTCGAACCAGAGAGCGGCACCGTCGGCCGCCAGGCGGGGGTGCGCTCCCCGGTCCAGGATCGGAGTGACCCGTGCGGCGGCGTCGCCGCAGACGGGAAGGGGACGGGTCGCGACGCGCGCGTCGAGATCGTAGATGGCCGCCGCGGTCGCCTCGCCGAGGGCGGGAGGTGCCGCCCCCCAGGCAGCGTGGACTCCCGACACGGCGGCCCATCCCGCGTTGCCGACGACGAGGGCGACCAACGCGACGAGCAGCGGGGGCGCAGCGGAGCGCGGGGCGAGGAGAACGAGGGCGGCCAGCAACAGCCCGGCAACGGCGGCGGCGCCCACCCAGGGGCCGGGTCCGATCCCGAGCCAGGCATGGCCCGCCACCGGTGCCGCCAGCCAGCCGACCTGGGCCGCGGCCGCGACGCCCGCCTCGCGGCCTCCGCGTGCGGCCGCCTGGCAGACCGCCGCCAGCACGAGGGCGCCGACGAGACCGCATCCCGCGAGGGGCAGCGGGTCGGCGCCCCAGCAGGCGAGGCCGGCGAGCGCACCCACCGGCAGTCCCGCCGCGAAGCACCAGCCGCGCCCCATCCAGAGATCACCTCCCACCGCCCGGCCCGGGACCGGGCAGGATACCACCGGCCTCGCGCAGTGCGGCGGCGCGAGCGTTACCCTACGCCCTCGATGGCGCTTCCGAGCCTCCCCACCCAGGCGCGCCGACTCCTGGAGCTGGCACAGGAGGACCGGGCCGCTGCCCGGGATGCCTTCGCCGCACTCCCGGACGACGCCCAGGTCGAGCTCGTCTGCACGTCGCCGGCGGCGCGCCGCGGCGAGCTCCTCGACCTGGCACGCGCGCCGGAGAAGCTGATTCCGCGCCTCCCCGAGGCCGAGCTCTGCTTCACGGTGAAGGGGATCGGGCTCGAGGCGGCCGGCTGGGTCCTCGAGCACGCCACCTCGGAGCAGATCGTCGCCGCGCTGGACCTCGATGGCTGGGACGGAGACCGCCCGGATGGGGCCGCACTCGACGGCTGGCTCGCCGCACTGACCCAGGCGGGAGACGCGACCCTGCTGCGCTCGGTGCGAGCGCTCGATCCGGAGGTGGTCGTGCTCGAGCTGCGCCGCCGCCTCCAGGTCTGGCTGAAGCCGGCGGGCGACGAGGACTGGGTGCCTCCGGAGCAGACCCGCACCCTGGAGGGCCAGTTCTTCTGGCGCGCCCGCCACGAATCGGACGACGTGGCGGCACTCGACCGCCTGCTGCGCGTTCTCATCGCCGAGGACTACTGGCTCTACTTCCGCTTGATGCAGGGAGCCATCTGGGAGCTGGACAGCGAGACCGAGGTCTGGGCGCGCCGCTGGCGGGTGGGGCGCCTCGAGGATCTCGGCTTCCCGGAGCGAAGCGAGGCCACGCTGGCCCTCTACTCCCACCTGCCACCCGAGGAGATCGCCCGGGTTCCGGAGGAAGCGCGCGCCCTCGACACCGAGGCGTGGCGCCTCCCGGTATGGCAGCCCCGGCTCCCGGTCGCACCCGACGCCCGCCACGCGGTATTCCGAGCGGCCGCGCGGCTGCCCGGGGAGGACCGCGCCGCCTTCTTCTACGCCCTGCTGGGCCTGGCCAACGCCGTCGCCGTGGCCGACCAGCTGCCCCTGGGCGACGCCGAGTCCCTCCCGCGGACCATCGAGCGCGCGGCGGAGCGGGCCAGCGACGGCCTGGACCACCTGGCCTCGGTGACCGGCCTCGGCGCCGAGGAGCTGCTGCGCCGCGTCCCCCTGATCCGGCTCTTCCGAGTTGGGGTGAACCTTCGAGGCGAAAAGCCCCCGATGGACGACCTGGAGGGTCCGGGAGGCGACAGCGGCCTCGCTTGACCCCCCTCGGACGGCCCCGTAGAGTCCGGATTCCGGCACCGGTCAGACCAATAGGGGGGGATCGTCACGTGCGAATCGCCATCGCTGGACTCGGGAACTGCGCCAGCTCTCTGCTCCAGGGCATCGAGCACTACCGAAGTGTGCCCGCGGAAGCGCAGGAAGCCTGGGGTCTGATGCACCTCGACATGGGCGGCTACCGACCGTCCGACATCGAGGTCGTGGCTGCGTTCGACATCGATTCCCGCAAGGTGGGGCGACCCCTTCACGAAGCCGCCTTCGCAGCGCCCAACTGCACCACCGCAATCTGTGACACGATCGCCAAGAGCGACGTGGCGGTCCAGATGGGGCCGATCCACGACGGGGTCGCCGCCCACATGGCGGACTACCCGCCGGACAAGGCCTTCCGGGTCTCCGACGACGAGCCCGTGGACGTGGCCCGGGTGCTGCGCGACAGCGGCGCCGAGATCCTGCTCTCCTATCTGCCGGTCGGGTCGGACAAGGCTGCCAAGAGCTACGCCGAGGCCTGCCTCGAGAGCGGCGTCTCCTTCATCAACTGCGTACCGGTCTTCATCGTGTCCGATCCCCAGTGGGGCGAGCGCTTCCGGGCAGCCGGCATCCCCTGCGCTGGCGACGACATCAAGAGCCAGGTGGGCGCGACCATCCTGCACCGCATGGCGGTCAAGCTCTTCGCAGACCGTGGGGTGAAGGTCAACCGGACCTACCAGCTCAATACGGGCGGCAACACCGACTTCCTGAACATGCTCGAGCGGGCTCGCCTGAAGTCGAAGAAGGTCTCCAAGACCGAGGCCGTCACCTCGCAGATCCCCTACGACATCGGCGCGGACAACGTGCACATCGGGCCCAGCGACTACGTCCCCTGGCAGAAGGACAACAAGCTCTGCTTCCTGCGCATCGAGGGAGAGGGCTTCGGCGGCGCCCCGATCGAGCTGGAGGCGCGCCTCTCCGTGCAGGACTCGCCCAACTCGGCGGGCATCGTGATCGACATCCTTCGCTACGTTCAGATCGCACGGGACCGGGGCCTCGCGGGGCCCCTGCTGCCGATCTCCGCGTACACGATGAAGCACCCGCCCGTGCAGATGCCCGACGTGGAGGCCGCGCGGAGGATCGAAGAGTTCCTCGCCAATGGAGACGCCTGAGCGACGTCGCTGCGTTCTCTTCGCAACCGGGTCAGGGCCGGCCCAGCGCACACCCATCTTCACGCTCCAGCCGGTGGAGCGGACCGTGCTCGCATTCCTGCGCGCGGGAGTCCGCGAGTTCCTGGTCACGGGCGATCCGGACGAGGCGCGCCGGATCTATGCGCTGCTCCAGGAGGGTCCCTGCCGACGCGCACGGGTCCGCGCCACCGAGAATCTGGCGGGAGCCCTCGCAGCAGGGGAGACCGTCTTCGTCGCCCAGAGCGACGTCCATCTCGACCGCCGTCTGGTGGCGCGCTTCGTGGAGGAGACCCGGCGCGGAGCCGGCACGCGGGTGGCCGTGGACTACCGCGAGGACGCGCTCGTCAGCCACGACGGAGCCGCGCGCGTGGCCTTCTGGCCCGGCGGCGAGACGCTGCGCATGTGCGCCGAGAGCCTGGTCGGCGCCGACGCGGTGCTGGCCGGACTGGCGCTCGTCACACCGGGCTTCGCGCGTGGGCTGGCCGAGGAGAGGGCGGACAAGCGTTCGCTCCCGCGGGCCCTCACGGCCCTGGCACGCCGCGAGCCGGTGAAGCCCTGGTCGGTGGGCGAGTTCTGGCAGGAGGTCCGCAGCGACGGCGACGTGGCCCTGGCGCGCCGCAAGGTCCTGGGCGGAGCCGTCGGGCTCTCCGACGGCGTGATCGCGCGTCACATCAATCGCCCCATCTCCAGGCGCATCACCGAGCGCCTGATCTCGCGTAGCGTGAAGCCCTGGCACATCTCGGTGGCGTCGTTCCTCGGCACGGTGGCCGCCGGCGCCTCCTTCGCGATGGGTCACGGCCTGACGGGGGGACTGCTCGCCCAGGGGGCCTCGGTCCTCGATGGCGTGGACGGGGAGATCGCGCGCATCCGCTACCAGGACTCGCCCTTCGGCGGGCTCTACGACG
>JANQFA010000114.1 GCA_028278065.1 Myxococcota bacterium | reverse complement strand
ACCACCAGCTCGAGGTCCACCGGATTCGGCACGCTGCGGAAGACCCCGCTCCCGCGCCGTTCCTCGATGCGGAACTCCCGGGCCGGCAGCCACGAGTGGGGGGTGTCGCACCACGCGCAGCGCAGGTCGCAGCCGCCCAGCCGCACGAACAGCGTGCTCTCTCCCACGTGCGGGCCCTCTCCCTGGACGGAGGAGAAGATCTCGATCGCGTTCATCAGCCTTCGAGGACGGAGCGCCCCATGGCGATCTCGGCCACCACGTCCTCGAGATGACTCTCGAGACCGCGCACGCGGAATCGCGCCACATGGTCGCCCGTGGGAAGCGCATCGATCCACTCGTGCTTGCTCGCGAGGTGCACCGCCATCGCCTGCAGATCGAGCTTGTCCTCGCCTGCCAGCACGGCGAGATCCCCTCCCTCCCACCAGGCGAGGGAGAGCTCGGCCGCGTGGCGCTCGCGCGCGATGCGTCCCGCCAGGTGCAGGTCGAGCTCGCCGGGAACGGGCACCAGCACCATCGTGTAGCCTCCGAAGTGCTGGAGCACGAAGTCGCGGTCGCCCACCCACGCGACCTCCGGCGGCGGCGGCGGCGTGTCCACGCGGGCCGCTTCGCGAGCCAGGTCACTGGGCCGTCCGGCCAGGATCCCGTCGACGTCGCCCCGTCGGTCGCCGCGACTCGCCGCCATCTCGCCGATGCGCCACCACCAGAGCCGCCCCCAGCGGGTGAAGTCGTGCTCGCTGAAGCGCGCCGCCGCCAGATCCACCACCTTGTCCGAGAAGCGACTGCGTCGCGTGCACTCGGCCACCACCATGGGGAGCGGGGAGTCGAGGCCGGCCTCGACCTGGACCCACTCCTCGCCCAGCGTGCTCTTCAGTGCACCCAGATCCTCGGGCGGCCACTCGTGGTGGTCGAACCAGGCCAGGCGTCCCCGGTAGAGGGTCGCCGTCTGCAGCACCTCGATCGCCGGGCGGGCCACGAAGCCCACCACGTAGATGAACACGTCCTCGCGCAGATCGGTCACGACGCTGCGGAAGAAGGTCATCAGGTCTTCCTGCGGATAGACGTAGAGGCCCTCGAGGCTGCGCACCTCGCGCGCCAGCAGCAGGGAGGCCGCCACCGAGCCGCGGTCCGCGTGGGCCAGGATCACCGCGCGACGCGGCCGCTCGACCTTGGGCGGCTCCTCGACCTCCGGCACATCGACGCTGGGCTCCTCCACCGCGTCCGCCTCGGCGTCGGCTTCCGCGTCGGCCGCGGCCTCGGCGTCCTCCAGTACACGGGCGGCCACCTCTTCCTCGCTCTCGAGCGGAGGCTCGTCCTCGACGTCGCCCAGGCGTTCCGCCTCCTCGAACGGGATGGGCCCCTGATCGTCGCCCGCCCCCGCGTCTGCGCCCTGCGCGCGGCGGCGGCGACGACGCCGTCCGCGTCCCTGCGCCTCGGGCTCCGCTTCGTCGTCGTCCTCCGCAGCGCCCGCTTCGGCCGCTCCCTCGCGCCCGCCCCGGCGCCCGCGTCCGCGGCGCCGACCGCGCCGCGGACGGTCGCCGCTGTCGTCGTCGGTCAGATCGAAGGCGGAGAGCTCGGCGAAGCGGGGACCCTCGGGCTCGGCAGCCTCCTCGGAGGTGCTCTCCGCGATCTCGCCCTCGGCGTCGCTCGCGCCTCCGCCGCCGCGGCGGCCACCGCGACGCCGCCCGCGCCCGCGCCGGCTGCGCTCGCGGCGTCCCTCGCTCACCGTCTCGGCCTGCTCGGCACCGAGCGGAAGCCGGTCGATCGCCAGCGAGAGCTCGCCCAGGGCACGCAGGGCCGCGTCGTCGAAGGCATCGGCGATGAGCAGGAGCTTGGGGGTGTCGATCTTGACGGGCGCCGTGACGCCGGCGAGGAGCGCCGGCAGGGCCGTCCGCAGACCCAGCACCGCCTCGAGCACCGCGGCGAGCGATTCGATGTCCACCCGGCGACGGATGGCGCCCGTCACGGGCCGTCCCTCGGCATCCACGCCGACGAAGTCGAGCACCTCCGGGTCCGAGCCGGGAAGCGGCCACCGCACCAGCGAACGCAGACCGGCGGCGGTCGCCGCCTCGTCGATCGAGCGGGCGCGCAGTCCCTCCTCGCCGTCGCGCACCTTGCGATCGTTCAGGTGCTTGCGCAGGTTGCCCTCCAGCCGGTCCAGTGCGTCCGCGAGGCCGTCGGCCGCGAGCCGGTCGCTCGCGCGGCGCGGCAGCAGCGTCTCGAGCGTCCCGTCGGGACGCAGCGACGCGACCCGGCGCGCGTACAGCACCAGGTCCACGCTGGACCCCGCACCGCGCACCGAGCCGCCGTGCTTGGCCGCCAGTCCGGCGAGACCCGCCGCGGCGCGCTCGAAGAGCGCGCGCTCCGCCAGATCCGCGATTCCCTGCGCCACGCGCGCAGCCGGAAGCACCAGCGTCTCGGTCTGGGGCTCGGCCTCCGCACTGAGCCCATCGCCGAGCGCGGGCGCCTCGCGGCTCTCCAGGGAGAAGCTGCGCGGCGCGGCCAGGGCCAGCACCCGGCGGTCCGCCGGACCCCAGACGGGCGCCACGGCGTACGCCGTGCCGCCTTCCCCGAGCTGCTCCACGCCCGCCGCCAGCGCAGCCAGCACGGCGTTGGCCCCCGAGCGCGGCGAGAACGCCACGACGAACGCGGATCCATCCGCCTCGGCGCGACCCACCGCCGCGAAGCTCGCCGGGATGCCCTCGAGCTCGAGCGGGCTCAGCTCACCTGCGGGAACCAGTCCGGCCTCGGCGATGCGCGCCAGCACGGACCCTGCGTCGATGGGGGACCGGCCGTCCCCACCCCTCTTCCTACCGAATCGGCGTCTCATTCCATTCCTTTCACGGCCGGCTCCAGCACCAGGTGTCCGTCCTCGACGAGCGCCACGGTGGACTCCGCGAGCACCCGGGTGAGCTCGACCCAGACGCGGTCCTGGGCGATGGCCGTGGCCAAGAGCTCCTGCGGGCTTGCGAAGTCGAGAAGCAGCCCGCCCAGGAGCTTCCGATCGCTCCGGGCGCGCTTCACCACGGCGTTCCAGCGCTCCAGCGGCACCTCGATGCGCAGGTCGCGCAGCTCCGAGAGATCCTCGGAGAGGCCTTCGCGCTGAGGGGCCAGCGCCACCGAGCCGCCGTCCTTGGCCAGCTCGATCCGCCAGGTCCGTCCCTGGGCCAGAAGGGTCACGGCTTCACCACCAGTGAGCCGGCCTCCTGCTCCTGTTCCTCTTCCTTCAGGCGCTCCAGCACCGGCGCCAGAGCCACCTCCAGTACGCTTCGCCGCACCTCCCGGTCGGTCGTTCCGGCCAGGCACGCGCGGGCGTCTTCCTCGCGGTCCTTCTTCCAGAAGAGATAGGCGCTCTCGGCGAGCCATTCCGCCAGAAGCTCGCCCTCCTCCCCCTCGAAGATGCGCTCGATGGCCCCCGAGAGGATCTCTTCCACCTGCTCCCGGCGTGCTCCGCCGGACACGATGATCTTGCCTTTCTCCAGCTCCTGGAGCGCCTCGGCGGTCTCGCGCAGGCCCTCCCCGTCCGGAATCCAGGGACCGAGCTCGTGGGTGCGCAGCAGCTCGATCGCGGGACGCGCGGAGGCGGCCGGCTCCAGCGCTTCGCGCACCAGAGCGCCCGGCGTCGCGCCTTCCTCGACCAGGCTCGTGCGCGACTCGGCGAACGCCCGCGGCACGGCGCGGTCGCGCGGCTGACGCGCGGCGCAGACGGCCAGCCAGGCTCGCGCCGATCCGATCGGGATCTCGACCCCGGCGTAGCGCTCGCGCCCGCCCAGCTCGCGCGCGAAGCGGCGCGCCTTGCCGCGGCTGGTCCCGTAGATCTTGCAGTCGAGGATGCCCTTGCGCACGTCGCTGATCACCTGGAAGATGCGCGCCCCGCCGCTGGGATTGGACTCCACCAGGGTCACGATCCGGGCGCCGGTGGGGTCGTAGGGCGAGATCAGCGCGGTCTCGAGCGCCTCCTCGACGCCCGCTCCCGGAACCCGCGCCACGCGGGCCTCGGGCGCCGTCTCGTCCAGCGCCACGCCCCGCGAGCGCAGCCGGTGCCGGGCGCGCCGCACCGCCTTGCGGGCGGCCTTGGGAAGGCCCGTGTCGTCGAGTGCCTCGAACACCGCCGCCGCCGCATCCTGCTCGGCCCAGGTCTCGGCCAGCTCGCAGCCGGCCTCGGCGTCCTCGCGGAGCAGCCAGCCCAGCACCGAGGCGGCGTCCTCGGCAGCCAGGGCCTCGAGCACCCGATCCGGGTCTCCGTTGGCGGGCCGGATGGCGTCGGCCGTGCCGGGCAGCGCGGTCGCCGCGCGATCGAGCGCATCGGCCAGGCTCACGGTGCCACCTCGCTGCGCACCCAGTCCAGATACGCCTCGCTTCCCCCGGCAGCGGGCAGGGCCAGCACCTCGGGCAGGTCGTAGGGATGGAGGGCCTTCACACGCTCGCTGAGCGCGGGCGTCTTGGCGGCCGTGGTCTTGATCACGAGGAGCACCTCGTCGTCCTCCTGCAGCGCCCCCTCCCAGCGGTAGATCGAACGCACCGTCGGCACCAGGTTGGCGCACGCGGCCAGCCGCTCGTCCACCAGCGCGCGGGCCAGCCCACTCGCCACCTCGGCGTCGGGGGCCGTCACCAGAACGACGCGCACGTCGGGATCAGACGGGCTCATGAGGGTCCAGCAGCTTTCGGTGTTCGTCCAGTGCGAAGCGGTCGGTCATCCCGGCCACGTAGTCCGCCACGGCACGGGCCTCGCCGTCCACCCCGAAGCGGGCCACCACGTGGGGCGGCAGCCGGGCCGGGTCGTCGCGGTAGGTCCGGAACAGGTCCGACAGGATCCGCTCGGCCTTGCGCACGGCGCGAATCACCTGGTGGTGCTGGTACAGGTTGGCGAAGAGGAAGCGCTTGAGCTCGCGGAGGCCCCGCTGGACGTCGTCCGAGTAGCCCACCAGGGGGGTGTCCGAGGCACGCACCGCCTCCAGGTCGTGGACCGTGTCCACGCGCCGCGCCGTCTCCTCCACCAGGTCCGTCACCAGGCGGTTGATGAGAGTGACGATCGTCTGGGCGTGGAGCACGCGCTCCTCGGACTTGCCGACGCGCACCTCCACCTCGCGACGCACCTCGCGCCACAGGGCCACCTCCTCGAGGGAGGCGGGATCGAGCAGACCCGAGCCGATTCCATCGTCGAGATCGTGGTTCGTGTAGGCGATCTCGTCCGCGAAGTCCGCCACCCGCGCCTCGAGACTCGTGTGGGGCGTCTCGGGCGGGAGCGGGATCGGATGCTCCCACGCGTGCCCGTGCTTGGTGATTCCCTCGCGCGTCTCCATCGTCAGATTCAGCCCCCGAAAGCCCGGGTAGCGCTCCTCCAGCAGGTCCACGACCCGCAGGCTCTGGCGGTTGTGGTCGAAGCCACCCTCATCGCGCATCAGCTCGTGGAGCACCCGCTCGCCCGCATGACCGAACGGTGTGTGGCCGAGGTCGTGGGCCAGCACCACCGCCTCGGCGAGATCCTCGTTGAGGCACAGCGTGCGGGCGATGGTGCGGGCGATCTGCGCGCCCTCCAGCGTGTGGGTGAGCCGGTTCCGATAGTGGTCCCCTTCGTGGTGGACGAACACCTGGGTCTTGTATTCGAGGCGCCGGAAAGCCCGGGAGTGGAGCACCCGGTCCCGGTCGCGCTGGAAGGCCGTGCGGTAGGGGTGATCCCCTTCCGGCACCACCCGACCCCACGAGTCCGCCGCACGCGCCGCCTGGGGCGCCAGCCGCTCGCGCTCCTCCCGCTCCAGGTCCTGGCGGGTCCGGATCACGGGTTCTCCTGGAGCACCCGCTCCAGCTCCGCACGCGACTCGGCGCCGATCTCGTCGGTGCCGGTCTCGGGGCTCCCCAGCAGCGCCCAGGCGCCCGCAGCCAGCGCCGCGAGGCCGATGGCGGCCCAGATCACACCCCTCATTCGCACCACCCTACCCTCCCGCTACCCTGCCCGCCATGACCACCCTGCTGCTCGGCCCGGGCCCCTCGAACGTCCCGGAGAGGGTCCTGGAGGCCCTCTCGCGCCCGTTGGTGGGCCATCTCGATCCCCGCTTCCTCGCCCTCGCCGACGAGGTCCAGGAGCGCCTGCGCGGGCTCTTCGGGACCGCGAATCCGATGACGCTGCCCCTCTCGGCGACCGGCAGCGCCGGAATGGAGGCCTGCCTCTGCAATCTGCTCGAGCCCGGCGACGCGATCGTCGTCGGCGTGGCGGGGGTCTTCGGCGAGCGCATGTGCGAGGTGGCGACGCGGATCGGCGCGGTCGTCCACCGCGTGGAGGCCGAGTGGGGAACGGCGCTGGATCCCGCGGCGATGGCCGAGGCGATCGGGCGCGCGAGACCCAAGGCCGTGTCCTTCGTGCACGCCGAGACCTCCACCGGCGTCTGCCAGCCGGTCGAACCCATCGCCGGGCCGGCCCGCGAGGCGGGTGCGCTGGTGATACTCGACTGTGTCACTTCACTCGGCGGCCTGCCCGTGTCCCTCGACGGCTGGGGCGTGGACGCCGCCTACAGCGGCACCCAGAAGTGCCTCTCGTGCCCTCCCGGGCTCTCGCCGGTCTCGTTCAGCGAGCGGGCGATGCAGGTGGTGGCCTCGCGCACGCGACCCGTGCAGAGCTGGTACCTCGACCTGACCCTGCTGGCGGGCTACTTCGGGCAGCAGCGCGTCTACCACCACACCGCCCCGATATCCATGATCACGGCCCTCTGCGAGGCGCTGCGCATCGTGGATGAAGAGGGCATGGAGGCGCGCAGCGAACGCCACCGGCGGGCCCAGGCGGCGCTCCTCGAGCGCCTCGGCGCGCGCGGCTTCGAGCCCCTGGTCGAGGAGCCCGTGCGTCTCCCGCCGCTCACCACGCTGCGCCTGCCCGAGTCGGTTCTCGCGCGGGGCGAGGCCGACGTGCGCCGCGCCCTCCTCACGGAGCACGACATCGAGGTGGGCGGTGGCCTCGGAAAGCTCGCCGGACGCGTCTGGCGGGTCGGGCTGATGGGCGACAACGCCCGCCCCGAGCGTGTCGAGCGGCTGGCCGAGGCGCTCGAAGCCGTCCTCGGCCCCGTTTGACGCGGCTGGGCCCACCCGGTACACAGGCTTCACATATCACCAGACGCCCGGGTTCCCATCGGGGTGAAAAGGGAAGGCCGTGAGATTCGGCCGCGGTCCCGCCACTGTGATTGGGCGCTCCTTCGCACGAGCCACTGGGGACGAGAGCCCCGGGAAGGCGCGAAGGCGCAAAGCCCATAAGCCAGGAGACCTGCCCGGGCGGCGCAACGACCTCTTTCTTCGCGGAAGGAGTGGAGGTCTCCATACCTCGTCAACTCGTCCCGGCGGCACTGCTGTGCCTTCTCGCCCTTCCCGTCCACGCGCAGGACCCCGAGCCCGACGCCACCAGCCGGGCCGCTGACCCGGCGTCCGACAGCGCCACCGCGGGGGGCGACCCCGCGGATCCGCCGCCCGGCGGACCCGACGCGCCGCCCGCGGTCAAGCGGAACGTCGGCGAGGTGATCGCCACCACGCGCGGCGAGCGCGGCAATCTGGAGACGCCGGGCAACATCACCGTCCTCGAGCGCACCGACATCGAGGAGAGCGGCGCCCGCGACGTGGTGGACCTGCTGCGCCGGGAGGCCGGCGTCTTCGTCACCAACGACTCGACCAACCGCAAGGGCTACCGGCTCGAGATGCGCGGCTTCAACAACGGGAGCGGCGGCGGCTCCTCCACGCTCGTGCTGGTGGACGGACGGCGTGTGAACGAGCCCAACAACGCCAACACCGACTGGGCGCTCATCGCCATCGACGAGGTCGAGCGCATCGAGATCGTGCGCGGGCCGGTCAACGCCGCCTGGGGCGACAACTCCCAGGCCGGCGTCATCAGCATCACGACGCGTTCCGGCGATGGGCCGCCCCGCTTCGAGGCGCGCGGCCGCTGGGGCTCCTACGACTCGTACGGAACGACGCTGTTCGCCGGCGGCTCCCACGGCCCGCTGCGCGCCTCGGCGTTCTTCAACCTGGACAAGAGCGACGGCTACCGGGAGCGGAGTGACTTCCGCATCCACCAGGGGACCTTCAAGCTGGGCTTCGACCTCGGCAACCGCGCCACCCTCGACCTGAAGGGCGGCTACTCCAGCGACCGCAGCGAGAGCCCGGGCGTGCTCAGCTACGAGCAGATGGCCTTCCTGGGCC
Source organism: Myxococcota bacterium (assembly GCA_028278065.1). Classification (GTDB taxonomy): domain Bacteria; phylum Myxococcota_A; class UBA9160; order UBA9160; family JAFDET01; genus JAFDET01. Next base: position 16,867 of record JANQFA010000114.1, on the reverse strand, counting down.
GCCGTGCGGCACAGCCCGGAACGGACGACAACTTCACCAAGGCGCGAGCGCACAACGTCGACGGCACCGTGCGCGTCTTCCTGGCGGAGGACGTCACCTGGAAGACCACCGCCTGGTACGACTCGCGGCGCGATCGGGGCAGCCTGGGCAACGAGTTCTTCGCCTTCGACTCGGACTCCGAGACCCAGGCCGTGGGCGTCAACAACCAGCTCGAGGTGCGCCGCCCCATCCTCGGGCACGCCAACCAGCTGGTCGTGGGCGGCGACTGGCTGTGGGAGAAGGTGGCCCGCGACACGCTCTTCCGGGACCTCGTCTTCCTCTCCGATTCTCCCAGTAAAAGCCGTGTCGAAAGAACGACTTACGGCGCATTCATCCAGGACGACTTCAGCATCCTGGAGAACCTCATCCTGAGCGCGGGAGTGCGCTACGACGTCAACGAGCGCGAGGGCGACGACCCCCTGAGCGGCACCGAGCTCGACGACGACAACTCCGCCTGGGCCCCGCGTGCGGCGCTGACCTGGCGGGCCCTGGAGTCGCTCTCGATCTACGGCTCCTGGGCGCGCGGGTACCGCTTCCCGAACGTGAACGAGACCTTCGACTTCTTCGGCCTGACTCCAGCCGTCGAGGCCGAGAAGTCCGAGACCTGGGAGGTCGGCGCCAAGTGGCGCAACCAGTGGGCCGACGCGAATCTCGCCTTCTACCACATGAACGTGCGGAACGAGATCTTCGCCAATCCGCTGGCCAGTCCGAGCCTGCTCCCGACCAACAGCAACCTCGACCGGGTGCGGCACCGGGGCGTGGAGATCTCCGGAATCGTCCGCCCCGCCGCCTGGGTGGAGCTGTACGGGAGCTACACCTACGACGACGTCGAGATCCGCCGGGACTCGCTCACGATGCTGGAGGGAAACCGCATTCCGATGGTTCCCAGGCACCGGGGTACGGCGGGGGCGCGCTTCTTCGGACCCTGCGACACCGAGGCGGGAATGAACGCCAACTTCGTGGGCGAGCGGCCGTTCCTGAACGACGTGGGCAACCGCTTCGAGCCCCTCGACCCGTTCCAGGTGGTGGATGCCCACCTGGCCTGGCGTCCGCAGATCGGAGAGCACCTGCGCCTGGGCGTCGAGTTCAACGTCTACAACATCCTCGACACCGAGTACGAGGAGGTGGGCGCCCTGGCCAGCGTGTTCGACTTCGACACCTTTGGATTCGTGCAGGCGGAGCGCTTCTATCCCTCCCCCAACCGGAACTACGACTTCCGCATCATGGTGGAGATCCGCCGATGAGGGGGAACGGCCGGTGAAGCGGGTGACCCTGCTGGCGCTGCTGGTCCTCCTGGGCCCCGCGGCGCTGGCCGACGGATGGGGATCTGCCGAGGACGCCTTTCCGGAAGGCGTCTCCGTCGACGCCCGCCTGGAGGAGATCCGTCGGCGCATCCAGGCCGCCGTCGTCTACCCCCACACGGCCCGGGCGCGCCGCCTCGAGGGCGTCGCCACGGTGGGCTTCGAGATCGACCGCAGCAGCGGGCTGGCCCACGGCATCCGGCTGGTCGACTCCTCCGGTCATCCCAGCCTGGACCGGGCCGCCGAGCGCAGCGTCGTCCGCGCCGGCGAGCTGCCCTGGGTCTACGGGCACCTCGAAGTGCCGGTCCGCTTCCACCTGCAGCCTTAGGGCGCCTGCCACGCTGCTGGAGGCCCTTGCCCCCTCACGGCTTCAGCTCCTCCGCGAACAGGGTCTTCACGCGGGTCCAGGCGTCGTCGGCCGCGGCGGCGTCGTAGGACTCGCGGACGTCGCAGAAGAAGCCGTGGCCGACGCCCGGGTAGACCTTCGTCTCGTGGGGAATCTCGTGCCGCTCGAGCCCGGCACGGATCGCTTCGACCTGGTCCAGGGGGATGTACTCGTCCTCCTCGCCGAACAGGCAGAGGATGCGGCCGCGGATCTTCTCCGTGCGGCCCAGCGTGTCGGCGTTGCCGAAGGCCTCGGGCACGGCGATGCCTCCTCCGTAGAAGCTGGCTGCCGCGGCCACGTCGGTCTCGCAGGCACACAGGTAGGCCATGTGTCCGCCGACGCAGAACCCCATCGTGCCGATGCGCTCGCCGCGCACGTCGCCGCGGGCCCGAAGCCAGGCGATCGCGGCACGCGCATCGGCGAGCATGGTGTCCACATGGAGCTGCCCGTAGGGCACGAAGCCCTGCTCCATGTCCGACTCGCCGTAGCCCAGCTCGAGGCCCGGATGGGTGCGGTGGAAGAAGTCGGGGGCCACGGCGACGTAGCCCTCGCGCGCCACGCGCTCGGCGACGTCGCGGATGTGGGCGTTGACTCCGAATATCTCCATCCACACGAGGACGGCGGGGTGCGGACCGGCATCCGCCGGACGCGCCACGTAGGCGCCCATGCCGCCGCTCTCGACGGGGATCTCGCTGCGTTCGGTCTGGATCTCCATTCCCTCTCCTGGATCAGGTGTGAAGTCTCGCCCAGCCGGGCGCTTGCGCCAGCACATCGGCCTCGTGGCGCGCCAGCTCGCGCAGGCGGGCGGGGGCGTCCGGGTCGACCTTGCGGGCGAGATCCGCATAGACCCCGTGGTGGCGGGCCTCGCTGGCGAGGAGCTCGCGGTAGAACGCCGCCAGCTCCGGATCCTCGACCCGATCGGCCAGGATCTGGAAGCGCTCGCAGCTGCGCGCTTCGATCAGTGCGCAGCACAGGAGCGTGTCCACCAGCCGGCCCGGCTCCGCGGTGCGCACCGCCTCCTGTAGCCGTCCCGCGTAGGGGCTGGGCTTCTGGCGGGTGAACCCGACACCACGCCGCTCCAGGTGCCCGAGCGCCGCCTCGAAGTGCTCGAGCTCCTCGCGGGCCAGCTCGGAGAGCGGCCGCAGCAGCTCGCTGCGCTCCGGGTAGCGGAAGATCAGGGTGAGCGCCGCCGAGGCGGCCTTCTTCTCCGCGTGCGCGTGGTCGAGGAGCACGGCGTCGAGATCGGCCAGCGCGCGCTGGATCCACGCGGGGTCGGTCGGCTCGGCCAGGTTCAGCACGGGCCGCATTGTAGCCGGCTACACTCGCCCCATGGAGTACCGACAGCTCGGTTCGAGCGGGCTTCGCGTGAGCGAGATCTCGCTGGGATCCTGGCTCACCTTCGGATCTTCGGTGGACTTTTCGGGAACCCGGGACCTGGTGCATGCCGCCTACGACCTCGGGGTCAACCTCTTCGACACGGCGGACGTCTACGCGCGGGGCAAGGCCGAGGAGGCGCTCGGCTCGGCACTCGAGGGCATCCCGCGGCCCTACGCGGTGATCGCCACCAAGTGCTTCTTTCCGATGTCCGGCCAGCCCAACGACCGCGGGCTCTCCCGCAAGCACATCTTCGAGAGCGTCGAGGGCTCGCTGCGACGCCTGCGGACCGACTACATCGACCTGCACCAGTGCCACCGACCGGATCCCTCCGTGCCGATCGAGGAGACCGTGTGCGCCTACGAGGACCTGGTCCGGCAGGGCAAGATCCTGTACTGGGGCGTGTCCGAGTGGCGCGCCGCCCACATCGTGGACGCCTGCCGGGTCGCCGACGCCCGCAGCGCATACCGGCCGGTGTCCAACCAGCCGCAGTACAACCTCGCCCGCCGCCAGATCGAGCGTGAGGTGATGCCCGTCTCCCAACGGGAGGGACTCGGCCAGATCGTATTCAGCCCGCTGGCCCAGGGCGTGCTGACGGGCAAGTACACGGGCGGGGCCCGTCCGCCCGGCACCCGCGCCGACGACCCCGAGCGCGGGCAGTTCATGGGCGCCTTCCTGGCCGACGACGTGCTCGAGCGCGTGGACCGGCTGCGCCCGATCGCCGCCGAGATGGAGGTCAGCCTGGCGCAGCTCGCCCTGGCCTGGTGCCTGCGCCGCGCCAACGTCGCCAGCGTGATCGTGGGCGCCACCTCGGTGAAGCAGATCGAGGAGAACGCGGCCGCCGCCGGCGTGGCCATCCCGCCCGAGCTCGACGCGCGCATCGACGAGATCCTCCCGGCCTGATGCGCGCCGACGCGATCGTGGTGGGGAGCGGTGCCGGAGGCGCACCCGTCGCCGCCGCGCTCGCCGAGAGCGGGCGCGACGTCCTGGTGCTCGAGTCCGGCCCGCGCCTCGAGACGGCCGACTTCAACGGTCGCGAGGGCGAGATGCTGACCCGCCTCCTCACCACCCACGCGGTCAACCGCACCAATCAGTCGCTCTTCGCCGGCTCCTGCGTGGGCGGATCGACGGTGGTCAACGACGCGCTCTGCTTCCGCCCTCCGCGCCGGCTGCTGGAGGATTGGCGCGGCAAGGGGCTGCGACTCGAGGGCTTCGAGGACTTCGTGGAGCTCGCCTGGCGGGAGGTGCACGCCAGCCCGACGGGCAGGGAGAACACCAACCGGAACGCGCACCATCTGGAGGTCGGGGCCCGCAAGCTCGGCTGGCGGGTCGAGTCGATCCCGCGGAACGTGCGCGGCTGCGCCAACCTGGGGCTCTGCAACTTCGGCTGTCCGTCGGGCGCCAAGCAGTCGACCCTGGTCACCTGGCTGCCGCGCGCCGAGCGGGCCGGTGCGCGGGTGCAGGCGGGTCGTCGGGTGGACCGGGTGCTGCTCGAGAGCGGCGCGGTGCGCGGTGTGGAGGTGGCCGGCGAGCGGATCGAGGCACCCCTCGTCGTGCTCGCCGCCGGCGTCCTGGGCACGCCGCCCATCCTGCAGGCATCCGGGATCCGGGCGGGGCCGGGCTTCCAGGCGCACAGCTCGCTCTACGTCTCCGCGCGCTTCGCCGAGCGCGTCGACGGCTTCTACGGGCCCACCATGTCGATGGGCGTGACCGAGTTCGCGCCCGACTTCATGCTGGAGAACGTGGCCGTGCAGCCGCTGGTGACGGCCACCTCGCTCCCCGGCTTCGGCGCCGACCACGAGCGCCTGCTGCGCGCCCTGCCCTACCTGGCGCGCTGCGTCGTGGTCCTGCGGGACCAGGCGCGAGGCCACGTGGGCTCCCAGGGAATCGACTATCGCTTCGCAGGGGCCGACCACGAAGCCATGCGTCGCGCGCTCCTCGAGGCCGTGCGCCTCTACCTGGCTGCCGGCGCGGAGGAGGTCTTCCTGCCGCTGCAGGCGCCCCACGCGGTGCAGAGCGTGGAGGCGGCGCGGGCCCTGCTACCCGAGCTGATCGACGCGTCGCGCATGGCCTCCCTCTACGCAGTGCACCTCTTCGGCGGCGCTCCCATGGCGGACGACCCGCAGCGCGGCGTCTGCGACGAAGCCGGAGCGGTCTTCGCCACCCGCGGCCTCTACGTCTCGGATGCCTCGGCGCTGCCGAGCAACACCGGCGTCAACCCCCAGATCACCATCCTGGCCAACGCGCTCCGGGTGGCGGACGGGCTAACCCGATGAGTGGGCGCGATCCCGTCGCCATCGCCGAGCTCGATCGGCGCGGCTTCCTCCGGCTCGGGGCGGCGGCGGCCGCAGCCGGGCTGCTCCCGCTCGGCTGTCTGGCCCCGCCGCGCCGCGAGCGCGTGGTGGAGGCGCTGGTGCGGCGCATCGCCGGGCCCGCCGCCGCCTCCGCGATCGACGCCGGCAGGCTGGATCCGGCCGCCGCGCTCGCCCCCTGGCTGGCCGGCCTGGGATCCCTGGCCGACACGCTGGAGATGGGGCTGGCCGCTCTCGAGTGGGGGGTCTGGCCGCTGCTGCCCAAGCTCCGCCCGTTCAGCGCCCTCGATGGCGGCGCCCAGGACGAGCTCCTCGCGAGCCTGCGCGACTCGCGCTTCAACCCGCGCCGCCAGATCTTCGTCGCGGCCAAGCTCGTGGCCTGCGTCGCCTGGTACAGCGGGCCGGAGAGCGACCCGCTGGTCGGCTACCCGGGTCCCTTCGCGGGACCGGGCGCGGCGATGACCTGGTCCGACGGCGCATGAAGCGAGTCCTCATGGTCCTCGCAATGCTGGCGGCCGGCGCAGCGTCGGGCGATCCCGTTCTCGTCGTGCGCGAGGGCGGCCGCGAAGCCCGGCTCGCGGGTGTCCAGCTCTCTCTCGAGGCGGGCCGCGTCGCTGCGCGCCTGGCGTTCCCGAACGAAGGCCAGCTCACGGTGCGGGGCTCCCTCGCGGGTGGCGATCTGGACCTCGACGTGGCGGCGGACCGGCTGCCTCCGGAGACGCTTCCCTTCCTGCTGCGCACCGGTCCGACGCCACGCTGCGAGGGCGAGCTGAGCGGTCGCGCCAAGGTGAGCGGACGCGCCGACCAGCGCATCCGCGTGGAGCTGGACGCGACGCTTCCGGAGGGGTGGCTCGAGTGGATCGGCCTGCGCTTCTCCGCCCCCCTTCACGCGGAGGGAACGCTGGAGCTGATCGGCCCGACCCTCGTCGATCTGCGTGTCGCCGCAGCGGCGGCCGAACGTAGGCACGCGACAGCCGAACGGCCCATCGTCGAGGCCAAGGAACTCGCGGGTCGCGTGCGCTACGAGCGCCAGGTGTTGACGATCCAGGACCTCACCGGCGCGGCCTTCGAAGGTGACTGGCAGGCCGGCCTGCGGATGGATTTCGGCCACACGCCGCGGCCCTTCTCCGTGGACGCACGGGTGGAGTCCGAGCCCAATGGGATGCTGGTGGACCTGCGCACCGACCAGCGCTCACCGCTGCTGGGCCACTTCGACGCGGTCGAGGGAACGCTGCGCCTGGAGGGCCTCTGGACGGACGACTGGACGCAGACGCTCTCGGGCGGGGGGCGCGTGCGGATCCGCGGCGGCCGGCTGCAGGGAAGTCCGATCCTCCCCGCCGTCTGGAACGGGCTCGTCGAGCAGGTGCCTCTCGGGCTGGGTCAGCCCGTTCCCGAGTTCGACCCGTCGGAGACGGAGATCGTCGAGGGCACCTCGACGTTCCGGGTGGAGGACGGTGCGATCCACGTCGAGGAGGGGGAGACACAGACGCTCGACTACGTTGCCCGGGGCAGAGGGCTCATCCGCTTCGACACGACGCTCGACCTCGACGGGCACATCTCGCTCACGGCGCGCGGCCTCCAGCGGATGTTCACGATGACCTCGCTGCCGGGCCCCCGGGTTCCGGTCGACCTGGGCTGGATCCCGATGCGGGTCACCGGGACGCTCGCCGAGCCGAGGGCGCGGGCCGCGATCGCGAGACTCCCGGTGCGGGCGGCACGCAGCCTGTTCGGGCATATTCTGCGTCCATGAGACTCCGCCAGGGCGTGCTCGTCGCGCGAGATCTGGATGTGGCCGTGCGCACGCTGCGCGAGGCGCTGGGTGCGGGCGAGCCCTACCACGACCCGGGTGTCGCCGTCTTCGACCTGAAGAACGCGGTGCTGCCGATCGGCGACACCTTCCTCGAGGTGGTGTCGCCGGTGAGCGATGACGCCCCGGCGGCGCGCTACCGCGCGCGCCACGGCGGCGACGGCGGCTACATGGTCATGATCCAGAGCGACGATCTCGGCGCCGACCGCGCGCGCGTGGAGTCCCTCGGCGCGCGGATCGTCTGGCACGCCGAGCTGGACGAGATCGCGGGCGCCCACCTGCACCCGAAGGACACCGGCGGAGCCCTGCTCTCGCTCGACCAGCCCGCCGACCCGGCTGCCTGGCTCTGGGCCGGGCCCGGCTGGCAGGAGCGCAGCCGACGCGACGTGACGACCGAGCTCGCCGCGGTGGAGATCTCCAGCCCGGATCCCCAGGCTCTGGCGGCGCGCTGGGCGGAGCTGCTCGACCGCCCCGCCCAGGGCGACTCGATCCGGCTCGATCGCGGCTCGATCCACTTCCGCAGCGGCGACGTGGAGCGCCTCACCGGTCTCGAGCTCGTCGCCGCCGACCGCAGCCGCGCCGGCGCCTCGCAGGACCTCCTCGGCGTTCGCATCCGACTCGTCTAGGAGCCCGGGCCGCTGCGCAGGAGCCGGCCCCACGGGCGCGCGCCGCTTGCAGGGGTTGCGCGAAACCACGACAATGCGGACCGCTCGTGGAAGACGCACCCGTCCAGCCAGCGCGATCCGGTCCAGGGCCCGCCTAGGTCATGGAGGGCGGCCACTCGCTCGACCTCGTGGGCGTCGCCTGGCGTCTCGGGCTCACCCTCTTCTTCGTCTTCCTGAACGGCTTCTTCGTGGCTGCGGAGTTCGCGCTGGTCAAGGTGCGGCGCTCCCGGATCGCCACCCTGGCGACTGCCGGCAGCACCCCCGCGCGGGTGGCCGAGCACATCCTCGACCACCTCGACCGCTACCTCTCGGCGTGTCAGCTCGGCATCACCCTGGCCTCCCTGATCCTCGGCGCGCTCGGCGAGCCCGCGGTGGCGGCGCTGATCTTCGCCAGCGCCGACGCGCTGGGACTGCAGCTCGATACCGACTCGCCCGTCGTCCATGGAGTGGCCCTGCTGATCGCCTTCACGATCATCACGGTCCTCCACATGACGATCGGGGAGCAGGCGCCCAAGATGTGGGCGCTCCAGCGCTCCGAGCGCATGACGCTGCAGACGTCCATCCCCCTGCGCGCCTTCGCGATGGTCTTCCGGCCCTTCATCTGGGTGGTGAACGAGATCTCCAACTGGCTGCTCCGCTCCGGCGGACTCAGCGAAGGCAGCGGGCACGAGAGCAGCGCCACGGCCGAGGAGATCCGCCACATGCTCTCCCGCTCGGCCGAGAGCGGCGAGATCTCGCCGCGCGAGTGGGAGCTGGCCGAGAACGTCTTCCGCATGTACGAGCTCGAGGTGCGCCACATCCTGGTGCCGCGGGTGGACGTCGACTACCTCTCGCTCACGCGGTCCCTCGACGAGAACGTGGAGACGCTCTACCGCAGCGGGCACTCGCGCTTCCCGCTCTGCGAAGAGGGACTCGACACCGCGATCGGGTTCATCCACGTCAAGGACCTCGTCGTCGGCGGGAAGCCCACGAGCGAGGACGACCTGAGGGCCCACTCGCGCCCGGCGCTCTTCGTCCCGGACACCCAGCCCGTCTCCACCCTGATCCTCCAGCTGCAGCGGGCCCGCAACCACTGCGCGATCGTGCTCGACGAGCACGGCTCCGCATCGGGCCTGGTCTTCCTGGAGGACGCCCTCGAGGAGATCGTGGGTCCCATCGCCGACGAGTTCGACGACCCCAGCTCCGACCTCCGCGAGGTGGCCCCCGACTGCTACGAGGTGAACGGCCGTCTTCCGCTGCCCGAGGCCGAGTCCCGGCTGGGGCTCTCGCTCGAGGACGCCTCGGACGACACCCTCGGCGGACACGTGGTGGCCTGCCTGGGACGCATGCCCCAGCGCGGCGACGAGGTGGTCCTCGGCAGGCATCGCGCGACCGTGCTCGAGGTGGGCCGCCGCCGCATCGCCCGCATGCGCATCGAGCGCGTCGAGGACATCCCGCCCGACGACGGCGAGGACGCCCCGGGCGAGGCGGACGGGGGCGATCCGGTCTAGCCGGTCGCCTGCCCCAGCTCCGCCGCTCCCGGCGCGCATCCGCCGGCGCACGAGCGCGGCGTCTGGGCCGCGAAGTCGGGCGACTCCACCTGGATGGTGGCGTGGTCGATCCCGAACTCGGATCCCAGCAGGCTGTAGGCGCGCGTGAGGAGCGGCGCGTCGTCTTCGGACTCCACCGCGACCAGGTGGCAGGAGAGCGAGATCTCGCCGCTCCCGATGGTCCACACGTGCAGGTCGTGGACCTGGCGCACCCCGGCGAGTCGCAGCAACGCACTGGCGATCTCCTGGGGATCCAGGTGCCGCGGCGCCGCCTCCATCAGCACGTCGACGGCATCGCGCAGGAGGGTCCGCGCGGAGGCCAGCACGAGCACACAGATCACGACGGAGGCCGCCGGGTCGGCCCAGAGCCAGCCGAACTGCCAGACCAGGAAGCCCGCGGTCATCGCGCCCACGCTGCCCAGGGCGTCGCTCGCCACGTGGAGCCAGGCCCCGCGCACGTTGAGGTTGTCGTGCCGACCGGCGTTGAGGATCCACAGGCCCAGCAGGTTCACGACGAGGCCGCCGGCCGCCACCAGCAGGAGGCCACCGCCGATCACGGGCCGCGGATCGCCCAGGCGCTCGAAGGCCTCCACCACGATCAGCAGGGCCACGGCCACGAGCGCCGCGCCCTGGGCCAGGGCGGCGAGGATCTCCACCCGGGTGAAGCCGTAGGTCCAGCGCCGGCCCGAGGGGCGCGACGCCATCCAGGCGGCGAAGACCGCCAGGGCCAGGGCGCCCACGTCGGCCGCCATGTGGGCGGCGTCGGCCAGCAGCGCCAGCGAGCCGGTCAGGATCCCGCCCACGATCTCGGCCACCATGTAGGCGGCCGCCAGACCCAGCACGATCGCCAGCCGTCGCTGATTGGCGGCCCGGGGGTCTCCGTGTGCGTGCCCGTGGTCCATCGCGGCCAGTGTATCGCGCGGCGGGGGCTCCTCCCGCGGCCGACGGCCGTCGAGACCGCCGGGCCCCGGGGCGGCCCCGGGGCCCGGCGCCGGCTCCTGGCCCGCGGGCCGCGGCTCGGGTACCCATTGCCAGCCCACAGGGAGGAACGAGGATGGCGACGGTGAAGGTGACGGAGCGGCTGGAGGCCAGCGCGGACAGCGTCTGGGACCTGTTTCGGGACTTCGGCGGCGTCGACCGCTACTCGAAGGGAATCGAGCGCTGCGAGGTGGAAGGCGACGGCGTCGGAGCGGTGCGCACGCTCGCGATGGGAGCGATCACGCTCCAGGAGCGCCTGGAGGCGTTCGACGACGCGGGCCGCCGTCTGCAGTACTCGATCGTGTCGGGCCCCCTGCCCTTCGAGAACTACCTGGCGACCGTCGAGGTCAGCGAGGACGGCAACGGCTGCCGCGTCGATTGGAGCAGCACCTTCGATCCCACCGGGGTGACCGAGGAGCAGGCGATCGGGATCGTCGAGGGCGTCTACAAGGGCGGCATCGCGGGAATCCGCGAGACCCTCGGCGTCTGACTTCGGGGCCCTTCAGGGCGAGCGCGCCGGATCCGTCCCTTCCGGGGAGCGCGCTCCGCGCAGCTCCTCCAGGCAGAGCCGCCGCTGGTGCTCGACCCGCGGCTCGAGCGGCCGCAGCCGACGCGCCCGGTTCAGGTAGTCGAGCGCCGCGCGGCAGTCGTCGCGCGCCAGGGCCACCCCGGCCTTGCCGAGGAGCGCGTCCGACATGTGCGGGTTCAGCGCCAGCGCTGCGCTGAAGAAGAGGTCGGCCGTCTCGACGTCCTCCGCTCTCGGCGTCAGGCGCCGCTCGTCGTGGTGCCGGTTGAGGAAGACGCCGCCTGCGGCGGAGAGAGCCGTGGGGTTGTTCGGGTGCGCATAGGCGGTGTAGAGCCACATCGAGAGCTCGGTGCGCCAGTGATGCGTGACCCGCCAGGACACCGCCACCGCGAGCACGACGAGGCCGGCCAGGGCGATCGTCGCGAGCCTGCGTCGCCCGCTCGCATCGGCCAGCGCCAGCCACGCGCCCACCAGCAGGGTGGCGGACAGCGCCGGAAGGTAGAGCGAGCGCTCCGCCACCACGACGAAGACCGGCACGATGTTCGCAATGGGCGCTACGGTGAGCGCGAACCAGCCCACCGCGAAGAGCGCGACGGTGGCGCCGAGCTTGCGGGCCGAGAGCCAGGCGAAGAGGGGCGCGCCGGTCAGCCAGGCGATCTCGCGCCACGGCAAGCCTCCGAGGGAGTCCGGCATGGCTCCGTAGAAGGTCGTCTGCCCCGACGGGGCGAAGACCAGCCGTAGCGCATTCCCGACGGAAGCGACCACGAGCCTGACGCGCATCTCGAACGGCTGCCCTTCGGCGAAGGTCTTCTCGATCGGGGGCGTGAGTCCGCCGAGAACCGGCCAGCGCAACGCCAGCATGATCGCCAGCGGCAGCGCGAAGCCGAGCTCGGCGCGGGTCACCCAGCGGCCGACTCCGCGCGCCTCGGGGGTGAGGCACAGGCCACGGACCAGCGCAGTCAGGGCCGGCAGCACCGCGGCCGACTCCTTGAAGCCGATCCCGACCGCGTACACCATCCACGCAACGAGCTGGGGACCCGTCCTCCCGGTCCGGTGCGCGACGACCGTCCGCTCCAGGCCCACCAGGACGGCCAGGGACGCGAACAGATCGAGCTGACCGTAGACGGTGAGCATCACCTCCGCGTGGATCGGGTGTACGGCGAAGAGGAGCGCGGCCGCGAACGCGGCCGCCTCGAAGCCGAGCAGCCGCAGGAGCCGCAGCACCAGCAGGCTGCAGGCCAGGTGACCGAGGAGCGCCACGGCGTGATACGGGGCCGTCAGCTCCCCGAACAGCAGCCGCTCGACGGCCAGGAGCAGGACCCCGAGCGGACGGTAGTGCTGGGCGACGGCCACCGGGCCCCAGTAGTTCTCGCGCAGCAGGCCCGGGAGCTGCGCCCAGCCCACGCCCTCGAGGCGCGGGCCGAGCAGGATCCGGTCGTCGCCGAGAAACTCGTTGCCCAGACCGGGGGCGAACGAGAGCAGCGCCCCCAGGGCCACCAGCCCCGTTGCGAGCCGCGGGTCGAGGGAGGCCGTGCCGGTCACGCCGGCGAGGTTACCAGTCCGGCCTAGGAGAACAGGGGCAGCTTGGTGTAGGGGGCGTCCAGCAGGATTCCGGTGTGGTCGCCGCCCAGCCAGTCGTCGATCACGCTGGCGTAGACGCGACGGAAGTCGGTGTGGGACCGCAGGTTCCCGTCCCCGTCGAGATCGTCCAGCCGGGGAACGCCACCGTGGTGACCGCCGTTCACGGGGCTTCCCACGGCCATCAGGAGGCCCCCGCGTCCGTGGTCCGTGCCGGCCGTCGCCCCCTCGTCGTTCTGGCGGACCCGACGTCCGAACTCGGAGTAGAGGATGGTGACGACCCGGTCGGCGAGCCCCAGCGCCTCGACATCGCGCTGGAAGGCCGTCACGCCGCGCGACACCTCGCCCAGGGCCCCGGGATGCATGCCGGTCGGATCGAGCGTCCCCTGCGACGAGTGCGAGTCGAATCCGGGACGCCTCACATGGAAGAAGCGCAGACCGGACTCGGATCCCGGATTGAGCACGTCGTGGCGCAGGATCGATGCGAGATTGAGGAAGTCGCGCCCGACACTCGTGCGCTCATCCTCGTTTCGGGAACCCCAGCCCTTCACTTCGATGGTGCTGAAGAACTCGGTCGTGTCGACCAGGGTCGCGCCCGAAGCCGCTGCCTCCTCGACGAGCCCGTCGCGATGGTGGCGGTAGATCACATGCCAGGCCGTCCGCCGCGCCTGGAGATCCTGCTTCTCCAGCTCCTCGGCGTCGGGAAGCGAGAAGCGATCGACCCGGCCCACGGTGAGGCTGGGCGAGCCCGCCGTCGTGAACGTGGGGCTGGGCTCCCGGAAGGAGAGGGTCCTGACCGGTCCCGCCGGAAGCTGGTCCACGTGGCGCCCCGCCCAGCCGGCCCCCCCGGCACGGGGATCGCCCGTGAACCAGACCGCCTCCGCGTCGAAGTGGGAGAGCGAGCTCTCCTCCAGGCCCACGCCGTGCACCAGCGCGAGCTTGCCCTCGTCGAACAGCTCCTTCAGGCCCGTACACTGGGGATGGAGGGCCAGCCCCGTCCCGAGCTCGGGATCCGGATCGAGTCCCAGCCCGCCGAGCGCGTCGGTGGGGATCGCCAGATCCGGCCTCAGGCTCTCGTAGAAGCTCCTCTGCGGAGCGCCCACGTCGTCCAGCGGGATCACCGTGTTCAGCGCGTCGTTGCCTCCGCTCAGATTCACCAGGACCAGGATCGGATCGTTGCCCGGGGGCGCCGCACCCGCCGTGCGGGCGGTCGCCAGCCCCAGCACGTGAGCCCCCGCCACCATGGCGGTGGCTCCCATCCCCTTCAGGAACTCTCTCCTTGTGACCGCCACGCTCGGACCTCAGTGCACCTGGAACTCGGGAAGCGTCAACAGCAGGATGAAGACGCCGCGGAACTTCTTCTCGAGCCAGGCCTTGTCTTGGAGGGAGGTGCCCCCGTTGAGATAGAGCCCGAGGATCTGACGCGTGGAGGCGGGAACCTCGATGCGCAGCCGCTCGAGCAGGAACCCGACGATCTCGTCGGTATCCGCCGCGCCCTTCGGGAAGAGCTTCTTCGGCTTGAACTTCCAGGCCTTGGGATCGCCCCCGTCGCACACGGCCTGCGCCAGCTCGAACCGCGCCAGCAGACGGCTCGTGGCCAGCCAGGCCGGACCGTGGGTCCAGCCCTCGACCCCGGGCGGCTCGAAGAGCGAGAGGCCCATCTCCTCGAGGATCGCGGGGAGCTTCTTGAGGGGGCTGCGCACCTCGAGCGCCTTCAGGGACTGGAGCGCGAAGTCGATGGGCGTCTTGACCTGGGCGCCGCGACACTCCTCCGCGTAGAAGTGGTCATGGGTGAAGAGCGCCGTGAGGAGCTCGCGCACCACGTAGCCGCTCGCCACGAACACGTCCGCCAGCTCGTCCACCACCGCGAGGGGCGGATCCGGACACGCGAACCACTCCCACAGCCGGGTCACCAGGAAGCGGGCCGCGGTCGGCCGCCCGTCCGAATCTCGATGCTCCAGAAGGATGTGGTGGATGTTGGTCTCCGGCGGATAGGGCGTCCCGTCTTCGCGCTCCGCTCCCAGCTCTCCGCTGGCCTCGAACACCTTGCCCTGGAAGAGCGTCTTGGCGCCGTCGTCGTGCACGTAGGGGTTGATGAACACGCCGTCGTTCTTGCCCGTGCCCTCCCAGCGGTAGCCGGTCAGTGCCCGCGACATCTCGACCACGTCGGCCTGCGTGTAGTTGTCGAGCCCGTTCCGGTCGACCGAGCCCAGGCAGAAGAGCTCCATCAGCTCTCGCGCGTAGTTCTCGTTGGGCGCCACTACGCGGTTCTTGATCCCGTCGAGGAACAGGAGCATCGCCCGGTCCCGGGTCACCCGCTGGAGGAGCTCGGGAAACGCGTCCATACCGTGTTGGCGGAAGAGCGCGTTCTGCTCGGCGAGCAGGATCAGCTGGTTCTTGCCCACCGGTGACGCGAAGTGGTCGTGCCAGAAGAGGACCAGCTTCTCCTGCACGCCCCGGCTGCGACTCATCATGCGCTTCAGCCACCAGACCTGGAGCTTCTCCAGATCGGCCTGGCGGTCCTTGCCCTTGCCCGACGGTCCCTTCGCCTTGGACGGCTTCTTGCCGAGGAGCTTGGCCACCGCGTCCTGTCGGGTCTCGCCGACGAGCCGGCTCACGTCGCGCGCGGTGCCCCCGAAGCCCGCGTGGCGGAGGAGATGGGCGGCATCGCGTTCGTCGAGAAGGGTGCTGGCAGGCACGTGGGGGGCTCCGCACCGTCCGCGGCGGGCCCCCCTCCAGGGCCGCCCGCGTACGGTCACGGGGAAGATCGGCGGGGCGTGGGGGGCCGGCCGTGCTCCCGGTCACACTTCATCCGGGGAGCGGCGCGGGTGCTCTTCGTTCCGGCCGCGTGCCGGCGGGCTGCGTCCGCGCGAGGCGCTGCTGCCGACGCATTGCCGGTCGCTCCGCGCTCCGCGCCCGTTGTAGGATCAGCCACAGCCGACTCTGGAAGGGAGGTGGGAGATGGGATTCGTACGCGCATCGGTCCTCGGGGGCCTGCTCGGCCCGGCGGTGCTGCTGGCCGGCGGGTGCACCTCCGCGGTGCTGCTGGCCGGCGGGTGCATCTCCGCGGTGCTGCTGGCCGGTGGGTGCACCTCCATCCAGTGGGACACGTCCTGGGCACCGCCGCGCCCGCTCGGAGCCGAGTACGAGACGTTCCGCCCGGTCCACCTGCCCGAGGCCGGCCCGGACGGCTCCGACTTCAGGGAGCCGACCGGCACCCTCAGCCTGCGCGAAGCGCTCGGCCACGCCCTCCTGCGCAACCCCCGCCTGGCCGCGTTCTCGTGGGAGGTGCGCGCCCACGAGGCCCGCACGCTGCAGGCCGCACTCCCGCCCAACCCGGATCTCTCCTTCCGGTCGGAGGACGTCTTCGGGACCGGGCCCTTCAACGGTCTCGACCAGGCGGAGACCACCCTGCAGCTGGGCCAGCTGGTGGAGCTGGGCGGCAAGCGCAGCAAGCGCCACCGCGTAGCCGACCTGGACGAGGACGTGGCGGGCTGGGACTACGAGACCGAACGCATCGAGGTGCTGACCGAGACCACCCAGCTCTTCACCACGGCGCTCGTCGCCCAGAGTGAGGTCGCCCTGGCCGACGAGCTGGTGCGGATCGCGCGCGAGGCCCTGGACAAGGTGAACGCGGAGGTCTCCGAGGGGCTCGCCTCGCCGATCGAGCGGACGCGCGCCCAGGTGAGCCTGTCGGCGGCCGAGGTCGATCGCCGTCGGCTGCGCGCCGAGCTGGACACGGCCTACTCCGACCTGGCCGCGACGTGGGGCAGCGAGAGCGAGCTCTTCGACCGCCTCGACGGGGCCCTCGAGAACGTGGTGGCCCCGCCCCCGCTGGAGCAGCTCATCGCTCGCATCGAGCAGAATCCGCACCTGGCGCGCTGGGCCACCGAGATCGAGCAGCGCAAGGCCGTGGTCGAGCTGGAGCGGGCGCAGCGCATCCCCGATGTCTACCTGGCGGCGGGCGTGCGGCGGCTCTCCACGGTGAGCGAGACGGCGATGGTGTTCGGCGTGGAGCTCCCGCTGCCGCTCATCGATCGCAACCAGGGCAACGTGCTCGCAGCGCGCTACGAGCTGGCCCGCGCGGAGACGCGCCACCGCGCCACGCGCCTCGCCATCCTGACCCAGCTCGCCGCCGCCGACGACCGCCTGGGCGGCGCCTACGACGAGCTGAGCGCGCTGAAGAGCGAGGTGCTGCCCGAAGCGGAGGAGGTCTTCAGCACGATCCTCGGGGAGTTCGACGCCGGCCGCTATCCGTACGACGACGTGCTGGACGCCCAGCGCACCCTCTTCCGTCTCCGCTCCCAGTACCTGCGCGCCCTGCGCGACTACCACCTGGCCGTCGCCGACGTCGAGCGCCTGATCGGCGAGCC